>JACQTG010000268.1 GCA_016210895.1 Acidobacteriota bacterium | reverse complement strand
GGCTCGCGCGCTCGCCCCAAGTCCAGCGCTCGTGCCAGAGGAAGTTGTGCAGAACCGCGGCTTCGACGGCCAACGCCGTCGCCACCAAGTAGTTCACGCCGAGCCAGCCTGCCAGCATCGTCAATGCCGCGAGTTGCACACCCACCCCGATGGCGCCGACGCTGCTGAACTTCAGCCAGCGCCGGCCCAAAGCGCGCCACGCTCGACGGCCCGGCTGGCTCACGGCAAGCGCTCCGCGCGATACAGCGTGAGCGCATTCTTGGCGACGGAGATGAGCAAGACGACCACCATGGCCACTATCGCCATCAGACCTCCCACGTCAAACAACCGGTAGGCCTGCCCGCCGAGGTACAGCACCGGCCGAGAGAGAAGCACGAGGTTGCCGACCGCAAGCAGGATGCGCAGCTCCGTGGGACTGATTCTCGCCAGCGAGAGTCGGAAGGTGCCAAGCGTATAAGTGGCGAGATAGACCTCGATGCAGAGCAGGAAGTAAGCAATCAGGACGCCCAGAGCCATCTGAGCGCTCATCAAGCCAGACAACGCCAGCCCGCCCAGCAGGAACAGGGTGGCGAAGGCGTCCACGACGTGGTCGACGTAGAAGCCATAGCGTGGCCGCTCCTGCCGGCGCACGCGCGCCAGCGTCCCGTCCAGGCTGTCGCCGAACCAGTTCACCGCCAGCCAGAAGACGACAAGAAGCAAGGCATAGCGATTCCACCGCGCCAGCCAATACGACAGTCCCGCCAGCAGCATCGCCAGCAGGCCGAGCGCGGTCAGATGATCGGGTTTCACCCAGGCGGGCATCCGCTCCGCCAGCCATACTAGGCACCGCTTCTCCGCTCCCGCGAGCAGTGAACATTGCGCCCGGACAGCAGGCTGGAAAGTCAATTCTTCCATTGCTGGCCTTCCCTGTTTTGGTTCATGTGCCCTGTCTGATTCGGAACGGCGAGGACAAGCGAAGCCACGACCATCAACGCCGCAAGCAGCAAGACCCATATCCGAAACGCTCGATCCATCGTTTTGCCTCCCGGCTACTGCCCGCCACTGGCCCGCATTCCCTTCCGGCGGGAGCCTTGCACTGGCCAGCGGCCGGCTGTGCTAGAGTTACTGCGGCGAAACCCTACTTGAGGCTCTCTTAGAAGTAACGACGAGAAGACGAGCACGCGGCGAAATCGCGCCGAGGGATGACCGAAGATGGCCGCGGGAAGCTCCTACCGGTTCGGGGAGTTCCACCTTGACCTCGCCGCCGGCTGGCTCCGAAGGGGCAACCGGGAGGTGGAGCTGCCGCCCAAGGCTTTCCAGGTGTTGTGCTATCTGGTCGAGCACCACGGCCGGCTGGTGCCGAAGCAGGAGCTGATGGAAAAGCTCTGGAAAGATACCTTTGTTACGGACGATGCCCTGGTTCAGGCGGTGACGGCCATCCGTCGGGCATTTGGCGACGATGCCGAGCAACCTCGCTACATCCGCACCAAGCCCCGCGTAGGCTATCAATTTGTCGCGCCGGTGGAGGTAGAAGCTGCCGCTGGGAGCGAAGTTCCCGCCACGGTCGTCCCCGTCAGTCGTAGCACCGCCCGGAAACTTTTCTTGTTGATCCAAGCGGGCTACCTCGCCCTTTACGCCTTTACGCTTTACCACGTAGACGTGGCAACGCAGGCGTTGACCGGGAGCCTGCAGGGGCTGCCGGCGGCAAGCATCTTGTCCTTAGTCCTGATCATCGAGCTGGCACTGGGTGGTATTGCCGTCCGGCTTTACCTGATTGCGGCCGTGGCGTTCGACCATCCGCAAAGCGGGCGCGGCTTCGAACGGCTATTCCCAGGCCTGTTCGTGCTTGACCTGCTCTGGGCTTTAGTGCCGCTGCTGCTGGTGGAAAAGACCGGTCTGCTGGCCGCTTTGGTGCTGGTTCCGGTGCTGGCCTATGCCCCCTTTTCCCAACGCACTCTCATCCGCACGGCCTATGTGACTCCCGTCGTGAGTTGGGGGGGGCGCGCCCGTGCTTGAATCTCGCCCGGTCATTCAGTAAAGTGAAGTCACGGTATCGGGGACGGTCCCGCTCGTGCTCTATTCGCGCAAGGAAGCTATTATCGAACACCTGCGAACACTGGACCTTCACGGCCTGGCCTTTTTCGACGTCTACTACAAGTATACCGACGGACTGGACAGCCCGACGCAACTCGCTCGGATTGCCGGTGAGATGACCTATCCCGGGACCCAAGTCGGGGACCGCGTCCTGGTGGAAAAAATCGCCCACACGGTGATGCAAATCGAAAAACTCTGAATTGCCCAAGAACGTGCCACCGTTTGAGCCATGACCGGCTCCTGAGGCTTCGCTCCTATCTATGCCTGCACCCAAGCACTGGATGCCGCGCGGCACCGGCGTCTCACCGGTGCTAGTCCGATCTTTCCGATCTCGGTTATTGCGCTGGTTTGACTGTAACCGTCGCGACCTCCCTTGGCGCCGCACCCGTAATCCCTATCGCATCTGGCTGGCCGAAATCATGCTCCAGCAGACGCGCGTGCCGGTGGTTCTCCCCTTCTATGAACGTTTCCTTCGCACCTTTCCGAGCCTGCGCCGGCTGGCGACGGCGCCGGTTGACCGAGTCCTGCGGCTGTGGGCCGGGCTGGGTTACTACCAGAGGGCGCGCAACCTGCATCGCGCGGCGAAGATTTTGGTCCACGGCTACGGCGGCTGTTTCCCGAAAACCCTTTCTGCCGCGCTCGCCCTGCCTGGTGTGGGTGGTTATACGGCGCGCGCCGTACTCAGCATTGCCTACAAGAAGCCCCTGGCTGTTGTTGACGGCAATGTAGCCCGTGTGCTGGCGCGGGTGTTCCGTCTGCGGCTAGATGCAAGCGGCGTCCGGCAGGGACTGCAACCCCTGGCGGACCGGCTCGTCTCTCCGGCTCGGCCGGGCGACTCCAACCAAGCGCTGATGGAATTGGGCTCGACCGTCTGCTTGCCAAGAATTCCCCGCTGCCCCATCTGCCCCCTGGAGACACTATGCGCCGCCCGCGGCGCCCGCATCGAGCGCGCCTGGCCGCCCCGTCCGGCGAAACGCATCAAGCCGCGGCGTCGCCTGGCGGTGCTGGTTCTACACCGCGACACGCAGGTGCTGTTGGTGCGCGAGAACCACGGGCTCTTCAGTGGCCTTTGGCACTTCCCCTACGCCCCACGGGCGCGTTTGCGCACCCTGCCCTCACGCCTCCAACCCTACCTCCGCCAAATGGGGGTTGCTCGGGTGAGGCTGCAGCCGCGCTTCTGGCTTGACCATCCGATGACTTCGGGGAATCTTCACCTCGCCATCTATGTTGTCTCGCTCGACGGCCGGAGACGCAGCACCGGTTCCCTGCTAGCCGACAACAAGCAGCGGTGGGTGCAAGTGCGCCAACTGGAAAAGCTGGCAATTGGTGCGGCCACGCGCAAAATCGTCGCCGCCCTAAGTCTATCCACGCGTTTCAGTGTATGATGTTCCTACAGGGTCTCCATGGGCACCCCGACCCGCGCCGAATCACTTGTCGTCAACCGGTATTTTGAAGTCTCCCTGTTTCTGCTGCTTACGACCGGCTTCCTGACTCTGGCCAGCACGGGGCGGCTCGAGCTCTTTTCCCTGCTGGTTGCGGGGACGGCGCTGGTTGTCAAGGCTCTTCGGTATCGGCGGCACCGTGGACCTGAACTCTCCCCCCGCATGGTCACCTGGCTCACTTGGTTTTACTTCGGCTTCTATTTCATTGACTATCTGTTCCTGTCGCGGAGCTTTCTCGGTGCCACAATTCACTTGATTCTCTTCCTCGCTGTGGTGAAGCTCTTCTCCGCCCGCTCGAACCGCGACTATCTCTGGCTGGCACTGATTGCTTTCTTACAGATGCTGGCCGCGGCCATCCTCACCGTGGACACAAGTTTCCTGGTCTTCTTCCTCGTGTTCCTCTTGCTTTCCATTTCGACCTTTGTCAGCTTTGAAATTAAACGCGGAGCGGAAACACAGCGGGCCGCTGCCGTTCCCGCCGGCTCGCCGCTGGCCCGCCGCCTGCAACAGTCGCTGCTGCTCACCTCAACCTTGGTCTCCATGGGCATTCTGGGGTTGGCGGCCCTGATCTTTTTTGTTCTTCCGCGCGCGACCACCGGCTTCTTCAGTGCCTACGGCTTTCAACCCCAGCTCCTTACGGGTTTTTCCAACGACGTCACCCTCGGAGAAATCGGCGAGATCAAACGCAACCGCGCTGTGATCATGCGCGTTCAGGTACAAGGCAGTGACCCGCAGGCCGCGGCCGGGATCAAATGGCGTGGAATCGCGCTCACCGGGTTTGACGGCAAGCGATGGTATAACCCGCCTGAGCCAAGCATTCTCCTCCACCCGGGGCGGGACCTCCGCTTCTATGCCCCGCTGCCCTCCTATCCGCAACGCACGGGTACGCTGACTCTGCGCTACATGGTCCTGCTGGAGCCGATTACGACCGAAGTGCTCTTTGTGGCCGCGCTACCGATGTGGCTCGAAGGAAACTTTCGCACCCTGGG
>JACQTG010000028.1 GCA_016210895.1 Acidobacteriota bacterium | reverse complement strand
GTTCCCACCCCATGCAGCTCGGTTGGCCCTGGCTCCTCGGTGCGCGGGTCGCGCTGCGTGACGACAACAATCAGCTTCCCTTCGCCCGAGAGCGATTCGACCAAGTCGCGGGAACGCTCCCGGCCAACCGTGATGGGAATGATCGCTTGCGGGAACAAGACAACGTCCCGCACCGGCAGAACCGGAAGCTCGCTGGTGCTCTCTGGATTCCTAGACATTCTGTCCCACCCGGTCAAGTCTACCCTCATGATATGATGAAGTCAATATCAAGAAAGTTTCCTATAATATTAGCAGACTCGGATGAGACTCACCGCATGAAAGATAAACTACTTACCGATCTTACTCTCCTGTCCCGGCAACCTTTCCTGTCCTGCCTCCAGCGGCGTTTGCCGAGGCCATTGCTCTACCCCCACAAGATGCCCACTTGACTGGAGAGGGAGCGCGAGGGAAGATTACAAGCGGGGTGTGATTCAGGCATGTTAGCTTCCTCGGAGGGGCCCTCGGCAAGTCCGGAAGCGAACCTTGCGCCCCTGTCCCGCAAGAGCTTTCTGCGGCGCGCCACCCCTGTGCTGCAACGAATCGGCTGGCTGCGGCCATCGCCGGCTGAGCGTCGGCTGTGGCTCGTTGAAGGCGCAGTAATCTTGGCCGCCGTAGCGCTGGTGGGGGCGTTGATGTTCTTGCTTCTCTGGTAGCCGAGCGACTACGAGCCCGGCTGCTCCGCGTACTGCTTGAGTCGCGCCAGGGTGTCTTTCCAGCCTTGCACGACCGCCTGGTAGTACCAGTCCCAGTCGGGTCCCTCCCCGTACCCATCCTGCCGAACCGCCACGCGAGTCTTTCCATTCTGTTCGCGCACATTCACCGTCAAGCGCATCGGGCCCAAAATCGGGCGTTCGGGGTTGAAGTAAATAAGTGGCTCAATGCGCAAGCGCTTTCCTGGTTGAATCGACTTGATGACACCCGCCATCAGGTAACGGAACCCTTGTGGCGAAGCTTCCCAAGCGAGCGCCCACGGGCCGCCACGGCGCTCTTCCACTAGGCCACGGTCTACCCCCCACCATTGCTGCATGGCCTCCACTTGCACCAAGCACCGCCAGACGCGCTCGGCGCTGGCAGCAATCTGAATCGTCTTCGACACCTTCCGACCGCTCTTTTCCTCAGCCATCATTCCCCCTTTTTGGCTTCCGCTCGGGAAGCGCCGAACTTTTTCTCCACAAAAGCCAGCGCCTCCTCCGTTGAGCCCAGGATACCCTCGAGTTGCGCTTCTTCCACCGCGGCCAGCATTTTGCCCATTTCCGGCCCCGGCTTGTAGCCCAACCGGATCAGGTCATGCCCGCTCAGCAGCCGCCGCGGGCGAATCTCCTCGGGGGGCAGGCGCGCGAGCACGTCCCTGACGAAGTGGTAGTTGTCCAACTGGCCGTGGCTCGCCACACAGTCGAGCCGGTGCAATTCCAGATGCTCCTCGAAACCCTCCATCGCCAGAAAGCGCTTGAGCGTGCTCGGGCGCATCGCTGGCGCATCTTTGAAGCGCAGATGATGGCGCACGAGCGCTGCCACTCGCTCGATTTCGTCGTTAGACAAGCGCAGCCGCCGACAGATTTCTTCCGCCATTGACGCCCCGACTTCGGCATGCTGGTCGAAGCGGATGCGGTCATTCGGCCCGGCTGGCGGCCGGAAGGTGGGTGGCTTGCCCACGTCATGGAGGAGCACCCCCAAGGCCAGGGTCGGCGTGGGCTTTTCCATCTTTTCCAGCATCAGCAGCGTGTGCACCCAGACATCACCCTCGGGATGGAACTGCGGCGGCTGCGGCACGCCTTTCATCCGGGCCACCTCGGGCAGGACGACCGCGAGCAGGCCGGCCTCATCCAGCAGCTCCAATGCCCGCCGTCCTTGGCCCTCGGTCAGCATCTTGACCAGCTCGTCCCGGATGCGCTCCTTGGAGACCTGCTCGACCTCAGCAGCCAGCTCGCGCAGCGCGGCGAAGGTTTCCGATTCAATGCGGTACCCGAAACGCGCAGCGAAGCGGACGGCGCGGAGCATACGCAGCTTGTCCTCGGCGAAGCGCTCGCGGGGATTGCCGATGGTGCGAATGACGCCCTGCTTCAAATCCTGCTGACCACCGACGAAGTCCAGAATCTTGTCCGCGAGCGGATCGTAGAGCAGGCCATTGATGGTGAAGTCACGCCGGCGAACATCCTCCTCGGCGGTCTGCGCAAAGCGCACCGCCTCGGGGTGGCGGCCGTCCTTCGAGCCGTGGTCGGAGCGGAAGGTGGCCACTTCGACCTGCTGACCTTCGAGCAGGACCAACACCACGCCGAAGCGCGCGCCCACGGTCAGCGTACGGGGAAACAAGCGCGTCAGCTCGTCCGGGGTGGCGTCGGTGGCAACGTCGTAGTCGGCCGGCTCGCGCCCGAGCACGAGGTCGCGCACGCACCCGCCGACAAAGTAGGCTTGGTGGCCCGCCCCTACGAGCCGCTGTACCACCTCCGTCGCCTTCTCGCGCAGTTCACTCATTCGAAGGATTATAACCGCTCAAGAG
>JACQTG010000267.1 GCA_016210895.1 Acidobacteriota bacterium | reverse complement strand
GTGGCGGTGGGATGGTCGGGCTATGTGGTGAGCTTCCTGAAGGACCTGGGCATTACCATTCCTCCCCAATTTACCACCGGGCCGTTCTTGAAGGTGACGCTGGCGGACGGCACGCAAGTTTCCGGGATCATCAATCTCCCCGCCATCTTCATCATCGCCGTTGTCACCGCTCTCCTCGTGGTGGGTATCCGCGAGTCGGCCAACGTGAATACGGCTATCGTGTTCCTCAAGGTGGCCGTGGTGATTGCTTTCATTGCCGCCGGTGTCGCCTATATCAACCGGCAGAACTGGACTCCGTTTATCCCGCCCAACACGGGCACGTTCGAGGAATTTGGCTGGACGGGGATCGTTACGGGCGCGGGTGTGGTCTTCTTCGCTTACATCGGCTTCGATGCCGTCTCCACCGCCGCCCAGGAGGCCAAGAACCCGCAGAAGGATATGCCCATCGGTATTCTGGGGAGCCTGGTCATCTGCACCATTCTCTACATCTTGGTGGCGGGTGTTCTGACCGGCATTGTGCCCTACACCGAGCTCAATGTTCCCGATCCCATGGCTGTGGGCGTCAACGCGACTGGGTTGTACTGGATGCGCTACGTGGTCAAGATTGGCGCCATCGCTGGCTTGAGTTCGGTCATTTTGGTGATGCTGCTGGGGCAGCCGCGCATCTTCTGGACCATGGCCGGCGACGGATTGTTGCCTAAAGCGTTCGCCAAAGTCCATCCCCGCTTTCGTACCCCGTACATCACTACGATCATCACCGGCATCGCCGTGGCGATTACGGCGGGCCTGTTCCCCATCGGCGTTCTAGGCCATCTGGTGAGCATCGGCACGCTGTTCGCCTTCATCCTGGTGTGTGCGGGCGTGTGGGTCCTCCGGTCCTCTCGACCGGACGCTCCGCGACCTTTCCGCGCGCCGCTGATCTGGTTTGTGGGTCCAGCGGGGATTCTTTGCTGCTTTGCGCTGATGTACGGTCTGCCCTGGGAAACCTGGGAGCGGCTAATCATCTGGATGGCCATCGGGTTGGTCATCTACTTCGCCTACGGCATTCGCCACAGCCGCATTGCGCGAACGCGAGCTCCGCAGAGCCGCTGATGAACTTCCCGACTACGCCGGATTGACACCGAACGGCCTTTCTGCCACTTTTTCTCCGACAGGAAAAGTCGGATTCGACGGCTAATGTCTCACTCCCCCGTGCAGTGGCGTCCGCGTTCGAAGGTCGCCTGGGGTGCGCTCATCTCTCTAGGCGGCTTGGGGGTGGCTGCGCTGAGTCAAAGCCGTGGCCTCAGCTTTGTCTTTGGCCTCCTAAGCCTCCTCTTGTTGCTCCTGCTCACGTGGCGGCGTCTCGCCGGCTGGCGCCAGCAACTGCTCTGGCGGCTGCGCAACCGCCTGCTTGTGGTCTATGTGTTGATCGGCGTCATCCCAGTGGTTTTGCTTCTGCTGATTGGCTTGATTGCAGCCTGGACTCTCTACGGCAGGGTGGCGGTTTATCTCGTCACCGACCAGCTCGAGGGCCTCCAGGCGGAGTTGCAGGACTCGACCTCGGATGTGGTATCCGCACTGGAAATCGCCGCGGCTCTGGAAAGCCAATTGTCTCCGGCTATAGTGCAACGCATTCTCGCCGCGCACCAAGCGGCTGCTCGCGAGCGCCATCCGCACGCCGAAATCCACCTGCTCGTCTCCAACCAACCCGCTCCGCGCGTGCCCGACTGGCTGCGCGGCCAGCGCTTCACGGGCGTGCTGATGAGCGAGGGGGCGGAGGTGGTTTCGAGCCGTCCCGTGCGCCTGGGTAACGAACTGGCGACCGTGGTGCTCTTTTCGCCGCTCGACGCCGACGTATTGCCCTACCTGGGTAGGGATGTGGGAAGGGTTCGGCTGGCTCTGTTGGGAGACGAAGAAAGCGGCACCAGGCTTGCCAATGAGCCCACCTTCCACCTTGGAACGCACGCCTATCCCGTGCTCCGATTGATCGAGGACACGCGCAGCTTGCCGCCACCGATCGGCTGGTGGGATCTCTCGCTCTCTTTTGTGGCTTCCCAGCCCACCTCCGAGCGGAACACGGGGCGCGAAGGCCCGCCACTGGTGTTGGTGGTCGAGTCACGGATCTCGTCCATCCACCGTCCGCTGGCCCAACGCCTGGGGGAGTTTTCTGGGGTCCCGTTTGCCATTTTCACCGCCGTGGCGGTGCTGTTCCTGCTCCTCGAAGTGGCGGCCCTGCGCACCGGCATCAAGCTGACCCGTAGCATCACCGGTACCGTTAACGAACTCCAGGTTGCGACTGAGCAAATCCAGGCCGGCACCTTCTCCCACCGGATCCGCGTCCGCGGCCGGGATCAGTTGAGCGGGCTCGCGCACGGTTTCAACTCGATGGCCTCTTCACTCCAAGAGTTCATCGCCGCCTCTCGGGAAAACCAGCGACTCCAGGACGAGCTCGAAATCGCCCGCCAAGTACAGGAACAACTTTTCCCCCACGAAATCCCCCAACTGGAAACGCTGGAACTGGTTGGACGCTGCCAGCCAGCGCGGGTGGTGAGTGGGGACTACTACGATTATCGGCTGGTCGGTCCGGGCAAGGTGGTTTTGGCCATCGGGGACATCAGTGGCAAGGGGATCTCGGCGGCGCTCCTGATGGCCACCATCCAGGCGGCGATGCGGAGTCAGTTGACCGCTGCGCGCCTGGCCAGCTGGGAAGGACGGCTGAGTACGGCCGAGCTGGTCACGCGGCTGAATCAGCAGCTCTATGAGACAACGAGCAGCGAAAAATACGCTTCGCTCTTCTGTGCTTACTACAACGAAGCCGACCGGACACTGACCTACACCAATGCCGGCCATCTCCCGCCCATTGTGCTCCAGGACGGCCGGGTTGAGCGGTTGGAAGTCGGTGGCTCTGTGGTAGGCCTGTTCGGGGACGTGCACTACGAGGAGGCGTGCGTCACGCTGGCTCCCGGTTGCGTGCTCGTCGGGTTCACCGATGGTCTGACGGAAGCCGAAAACGCTTACGGGGAAGAACTCAGTGTGGAGCGCTTGCTGGCTGTTGTGCGGGCGCGCGCCCAGAAACCACCCGCCGTGCTGGCCCAGTCGCTGCTCGACGAGGTGCGGCAGTGGTCGGCGGCCGAAGAGCAGGCCGACGATATGACGCTGCTCGTGGCCCGCGCGCGCTGAAGCGTCTCCCTCTGGGCGCAGAGGTTCTGGTATATACTGCCGCCCAGACGGCTGAAGGTGGAAGGGAACGGGCGAGTTGAGTTTGATCCATCGCGTTGTACTCATCACGGGAGCCAGCCGGGGTCTGGGTCGGGCGATCGCGCTGGCACTCGCCCGCGAAAGTGCGCGCATTGCTTTCTGCTATCGCGCCAACCGCTCCGCAGCCCAGAACACCCTGCGCCAGATCCAAGCTTGTGGCGTCGAAGTGCTGATGGTGCAGGCCGACGTCACCCGCCCGCAGCACGCCGAGAAACTCGTCGAAGCCACTTTGAAACAGTTCGGCCGCATCGACATTCTAGTTAACAATGTGGGCGAATTTGGCTGGCGGCCCGTACATGAATCGACCGTCCAAGAGTGGGAGCAGGTGTTGGCGTCAAACCTCCTGAGTGTGGTCTATATGAGCAAGCAAGTGCTGCCGGTAATGCGTCGGCAGCGTTGGGGCCGGATTGTAAACATGGGGGCAGTGGGTGCTGACCGCGCTTTCGGCCAGGCCAAAATCTCTGCCTATGCGGCGGCGAAGGCCGCGGTGGTCGCCTTTACCCGCTCCCTGGCCATTGAAGAAGCGCGGCACGCGATCACCGTTAATGTCGTCAACCCCTCGATTCTCGACGACAAAGACCTGACGGTGGAGGAAGCGCAGCGCATCCGCGACGCGCGCTTTCCCGCCGGCCGCCCACCCACGCCTGACGATGTGACCGCGGCCATCAAGTTCTTCCTGAGCGAGGAAGCCGGCTACATCACTGGCCAGGCGCTCACCGTGAGTGGTGGCTGGATGCTCTAACCGCCTACTTCATCGAATGAAAATTTTGACTGCTGCGCAGATGGCCGAGGTGGACCGGCTATCGTCCGCCCGTGCCGGTGTCCCCAGTCTGACGTTGATGGAGAACGCCGGGCGTCAGGTGGCCGAAGCCCTCCGCCGCGAGTTCCCCCAGGCCCGGAAGATTCACGTGCTCTGCGGAAAGGGAAACAACGGCGGCGACGGCTTTGTCGCTGCACGTTACTTGCGCCAGGCGGGTTTTGAGCCGGCGGTCGCACTGTTTGCCGACCCCGCCGACCTGGCTGGCGATGCGCGCGTGAACTATGAGGCATTGCTGAAGACCGGCGTAAAGCCCGACGCCATTACCACCGCCGGTTCGTGGCAATCTCAGCGGAATCGCTGGGTTGATGCAGACGTTCTGGTGGACGCGCTGCTCGGGACCGGCCTTTCAGGCCCGGTGCAGGGTCTACTGGCTGAAGTAATAGAAGCTGTCAATGCGGCGCGCACACACACGCGCGTCCTAGCCGTCGACATTCCGTCCGGCGTTCCTTCTGACAGTGGGGAATTGAGTGGTCCGGCGGTCGCAGCCGACGCGACGGTCACGTTCACGGCTCCCAAAGTGGGACACATCCTCCCGCCCAACTGCGAGCGAATAGGCAAGCTCATCGTGGCGGCCATCGGCTCACCGGCGGCGCTGTACGAGAACAACGCCGAGCTTTTCTTGAATCTGATCACGGCTCATCAGTTCGCACAGTTTCCGTTTCGCCGTTTGCGCGGTGCTCACAAAGGCGATTTTGGCCACCTGCTGTTGGTGGCCGGCTCGCGAGGAAAAACAGGTGCGGCAGCGATGGCGGGCCTGTCGGCCTTGCGGGCGGGTGCTGGTCTCGTGACAGTGGCGACGCCCGAAAGTGTGCTGCCCATTGTTGCCGGCCAGGTGGCCGAGATCATGACCGAGCCGCTCGCTGAAACTGAAGTAGGCACGATTTCGAGTCGTGCGCTTGACTACGGGCGGTTCGCCAAGATCCTCGAGGGAAAGACCGTACTCGCTCTGGGGCCCGGGCTCGGCCAACATCCGGAAACGGTCCAGTTCGCCCGCACAGTCTTGCAGCAGTGCGAATTGCCGGTGGTGGTTGATGCCGATGGACTCAATGCTCTGATTGGCCGACTGGATATCTTGCGGGAACGAGCGGCGCCGCTGTTGGTCCTGACGCCTCACCCCGGGGAAATGGCACGACTTCTCGGCACAACGAGTGCCGAAGTCCAGCGCGCGCGGATCACCGTAGCACGGAGCTTCGCCCAGGAGTACCGCGCCTTCGTTATCCTAAAGGGGTACCGAACGCTCGTTGCCACGCCCGAGGGGCAAGTGTACGTGAACCCGACGGGGAATCCGGGGATGGCGAGTGGAGGTTCGGGGGATGTGCTGACGGGATTGCTGGCCGGCTTGCTGGCGCAATCCGGCGATGCGGCTCCGGCTGATGTGTTGAGCCTCGGTGTCTACCTCCACGGGCGCGCCGGCGACTTGGCCGCCGCGCAACTCGGCGAGCAGCCCCTGATCGCCCGCGACATTCTGGAGGCCTTTCCCGGGGCGTTGCGTGAGCTGCGCGAGCAAATCGGGTGCGAACTTGACCGAAATTACTACGTCGTCCCCTGAGGCTACAGTTGCCTTCGGGCGCACACTGGCCGCACGACTGCGGGCACCGGCCCTCGTCTACGTGCAGGGGGACTTAGGAGCAGGGAAGACCACGCTGGTCAAAGGAATCGTGAGCGGCCTGGGTTTGGCGCGCGAGAATGAAGTGCGGAGTCCCTCATTTGTTTTTGTTCACGCCTTCCACAACCACACCACTGTTTATCATGTTGACCTCTACCGTATTGAGCAGCCGCTGGAAGCCGACACACTGGGCCTGGATGATTTGCTGGGCGAGAAGGCCATTGTCATCGTGGAATGGGCGGAAAAACTCGCCGCGCGGGCCTTTGAGCCCGATTGGCGGGTGTATCTCGAAGCTCTTTCGGATACTGAACGTCGCATTCGACTTGAGCAAGTACAAGGGAAAAAGGAAGACCGTCTATGAGCGAAACACGAGAAAACCTTTGGGCCTTGATCCTGGGAGCCTCTAGCGGCTTTGGCGAAGCCACCTCGTTGGAGCTCGCCCGCCTGGGCTTCCACATTGCCGGCGTTCACCTCGACCGCAAGGCCACGCTTCCTCACGTGGAGGAGATTGTGGGGAAAATTCGTGGGCTGGGGCGTGAAGCGTTTTTCTTCAACGTCAACGCTGCCGACCCCGAGAAGCGCAAGGAGGTCCTCGATCAGTTGGAAGCCCACCTCCGCAGCCTGAAGCCGCCCGGGACGGTGCGCGTCTTCCTCCACTCGCTGTCGTTCGGCGCGCTCCGGCCCTACTTCACCGACCTGCCTGAGGAGCCGCTGACCCAGAAGCAAATGGAGATGACTCTGGACGTGATGGCCCACAGCTTGGTGTACTGGTCGCAGGACTTGGTGGCCCGGGGCCTGCTGCGTGAAGGCGGCCGCATCTACGCCATGACCAGCTCGGGCGGCACCCGCGTGCTGGCCACCTACGGTGCCGTGTCGGCTGCCAAGGCGGCCCTGGAGTCTCACATCCGCCAGCTTGCCTTCGAACTGGCTCCCCGTCGCGTCACCGCTAACGCCATCCGCGCCGGCGTTACAGACACGCCCTCCCTGCGGAAGATTCCCGGAAACGACCGTCTCATCGAAGATGCTCTTCGCAAGAATCCACACGGCCGACTGACCACCCCGTCCGATGTCGCCGCTGCCGTCGGCGTCCTAGTCCACCCCAACACCTACTGGATGACCGGAAATGTCATTGGGGTAGATGGGGGCGAGGATATCGTCGGCTGAGGCGGTGTCCTAGTCCAACGCGGCCTTCAGCAACAAATAGAATTGTACGGCAAACAGGAATAACAGCACGGCGGCCGCCACGCGAAACACCAATTTCCGCCAGGCTGCCCACTGAAACCCAGGCTTGCCGCAGCCGCCGTGAAGCGGACAAAAGAACTCCTCCTCACTGGTGGGTCGACCGCAGGGCTGTCCGGAAGCATCCAGGTGGACACACCGACCCATAATACGCTCCATTCTACCGCGGGGGTTCGTTGGCTGGCCTTGTTCATTTCCGAGAGGGTCTGCTATAGTCATGCTAACGCCTCAGGTGGCTGACCGGCCTATGTTCCGGCGAGAAACGAGCGTGGCGGCGGATGCCCTGCCTTGGTCGCTCGAAGCCTATTCGCCAGCCTTGAATCTCACCGGGCTGGCGGTGGGTGTTGACAACGTCCGCCACGACGTCTGCCTGAGCCCACGGTTTCAAGAGCTTGGGCAACGCTTCCTGTTTGAACTCATTCTCCAACACAGCCAGGCCTACCTGTCCGAGCTCTATCCGAGCGATGCCCGACGCCGCAGTGCGCTCGTGGCCGAGTTTCGGCGCACGCTCCTGCAGCTCCTGCAAACGGCGCTGACCCAGGCCAAAGAGAAAAATAGCATTGCCATTGACGTCCTGGCGCGACTGAGCCTCTACAAGTGGCTTACGGCGGAAATGCAGCGGCAGTTTGCCCAACTCACCATCGCCGGCAAAGAACGTGCGCAATCGCGCGGGGGTATGGAGTTCGAAGGCAGTATGGAAAGCTTTCGGCTCAAAGCCCGAATTGCGGATTTCCAGATTAACAAGCGCCACATCCTCCGTGCCGTGGCCGAGGCGCTGTTTGGCTTGCTTGAGGAGCTCGAGGACAGCAACCTGCGTACCGCCCGCCACGCCCTGTTCGGAGAGGACTTCGGTGCGCTCTACAGCATCCTGCGCAACCGGCTTGTGTTTCTCGAGAATCCGACCGACGCCTATGTCCACATCGAGCATTATGTGATGCTGGGCCACTTTCAGCAGGACGTCGACCGAGAAGATCGGGTCGTGGCCGTGGTGGCCGACCTGCTCAAAGAGCGCGTGCTGGCGATCAGCGAGGACTCTGACGTGGCTCGCGCCGAGCAGCAGCAGCAGTACTTGCTCAAGCTGTTGCAAGGCGAAAACGCGCGCTTGCGCGAGGTGGAGGCGCAGCTGACACGCTTGGAGCGATCCCATTCGCGGACACGCCGCTGGTTGTCTCAGCGCCCACTGGCCGAGGTTCGAGAAGAGACGCGTGCGTTGCGCGATGAGCATGCACGCTTGACGCGGGAGCGGGATGCCCTCAGTCGCCGCGTGGAAGAGGCCGAACAAACTGCAGCTTTTGTGCGCGCACGCTACGAAACCCGCCTGGCCGATATTCTCTGCAACCCCGCCAACGCTCGTGAGCTGTTCGGCGCTGTCGGTGCCCCTGCCGTGTCCGGCGGAAAGGCCAAGCTGCGCAGCGCGTTGCTCGATGAGTTCTACCGGCGCCTCGAGCAGCACGGCATGCTCAAGTCCATTCTTGCCAGCTATTATCTGAAGCCCTTCTACAAGGACTTTTGTCCCCCGCTCAACCCGCAGCAGTTGAAGAAGGCTGTTTTGGACCGGCGCGAGCAGGATCAACTGGAACTCTTTCTGGAGCAGTTTACGACCCGCGCCTTCCCCCTCGAAAAAATTGACAGTGTGCGTGTGCGCTTGCGCCGGGTTCCGCGCGATGATGCCCGCGCTATCCTCCTCCGGTTCGCGCGCGACCTCGCCAACCTCCGCCGCGATGCACGCCATCTCCATCTGCTGAGTAGCGGGATGGAGAAAATTCATCTCCTCACGGACGAAAAAACCCGCCGTATTTCCCAGTTGAACGGCACGCTCTATGAGTTCCTGCTCCCCGAGGAACGCCAACAGGCGGTTGAGCACATTCTCACCCACGTGATCGTCAAGGCGGACATCCGCGATTCCACTCGTATCACGGCGCAACTCGTCGGCCGTGGCCTCAACCCCGCCACGCACTTCAGCCTGCACTTCTACGAGCCGGTGCGGAAGATTCTCGACCGCTACGAGGCGGCTAAAGTGTTCATCGAGGGCGATGCCTTGATCCTGGCCATCTATGAGACCGAATCGAACCGGGCTTTTCAGCGGCCGGTGGCGAGGGCGTGCTGCCTGGCCAAGGAAATCCTGCAGGTCTCGCAGAGCTATAACCAGAAGGCTGAAGCCCAGGACCTGCCCCGCCTCGAGTTGGGCCTCGGCATTGCTTTTCACGGCTCCGCCCCCACTTTCTGGGTAGACGGGGAGACGCAGCTTATGATTTCGCGCGCCATCAATCTCTCTGACCGGCTCTCAAGCTGCTCGCGCGTGGCCCGGCGCCTGATCGCCGAGAACAACTCGCCCTTCAAGGTCTTTCTCTTCCAGGGCTACTCGCTGGTGGGCGGAGCGGCGGAAGAGGAGGAAGAGTTTCTGGTTCGGTACAACGTCAACGGCATCGAGCTGAACGAAGAGGGCTTCGAAAAGCTGCGGCGGGAAATTTCGCTCACGAGCGAAGCAAGCACGATGGAACTCGCGGGCGCGCGTCAGCCGGTTCAGCTCCACTATGGCGTGGTGCCACTCGGCACCGGCTTCGAGAAACTCATCATCCGGGAAGCACGCGTGCCCAGCGTCGAACTCCGCGACCTCAAGGTCAAAAGCTACACCCAGCGACGTTACTTCGAGGTTTGCACGCATCCCCAGCTCTACGCGCGCTTCCCGCAGACCGCCACCGCCTCCTGAGCCCTTGCGCTATAATCGGACAAGAGGAGGGGTGCAGGGTCCGGTGACTCTCCCGGCCTTCAAAGCCGGTGGTCCTGTCCTTAACCGGGCGGGACGATGGGTTCGACTCCCATACCCTTCCGCCACGTCCCTGTGAGCCGACGCCGCAACAAGAAGAAGAGATACGACCCGGGTCGCCAAGTCCGGCGCCTGGCGCGCGCCCTCCTGGGACAACCGCCGAGCGAACGGGTCATCCCCAGTAGAAAGCATAAGGCTCCCAAACACAAACGGCGTGCGCTTGACCGCGAGATGGAAGACTAGCCCTGTGGGCTCTGACGCCGGCCCGGCGTCAGTTCTTCGATCCTCAACCCGGCTTATAGTCGGGGACATTCTCGCCTGGCGGGAAGGCCACAAGCTTCTTTCCCACGCGTTGGCCCATGCGGTGGGCGACGGATTCGATTTCGGCTTTGTTGAAGCCGATGCTGGTGAGGGCAATCTGACCGTCCGGCTCGACGAGAAAAAGCGTCGGCACGTTGGTCAACCCGTAGGCGTTTGAAACCGGATAGCCGGATTCGTCGAGCAGAACAGGAAAGCTGAGGCCGTACTCGCGCGCGAACGCGCGCGAATCGCGCTGGTCGTCCTGTGAGACGCCCCAAATGTGAATCCCACCCTGGCTATTGCCGCCGCGGTGGATGCGCTCAATAAAGGGCAGAGCAAACTGGCAGACCGGGCAGCTCTCTTTGAAAAAGGCCAACAGAACCGGCCCTTGCGCGAGGGCCTGGGCAAGCGAATACTTCTTGCCATCGAGACCCGTCAGGGTGAAGTCGGGCGCCTTCGTTCCCGGCCCCAGTGTCGCGACGCGCATTTTTCCTCCGAATAATTTCTTCAGGTACTCGAGAATCATTAACTCATATTCTAGCAGATGGCGGACGCGTGACCAACTGGCCTAGCGCCGCCGCCCAATTTGCTTCAGCCCTTCCCAGGCGGCGATGAGCAGCGGGTCGTAGACCGGCCCGAAGGGCGGAGCATAGCCGAGATCCAAGTGAACAAACTCGTTCAGGGTCATCCGCGCGGTCAGCGCCGTCGCCACCACGTCGATGCGCCGCGCTGCGCCCTCTTCGCCGACCAGCTGCCCGCCTAACAGCCGTCCTGTTTCCTGCTCAAAGACGAGTTTCGCCGTGAGCGCCTTGCCGGAAAAATACTTGGCCCGTGAAATGCTCTCGATGGCCATGCTCTGGGCGGCGAAGCCCTGGGCGCGCGCCTCGGCCACGCTCAAGCCGGTCTTGGCGACTTCCAGTTCAAAGATCTTTGTCACCAAGGTTCCCACGACTCCGGGGAACGTCGCCCGGCCGCCGGCCGCATTCTCGCCCGCCACCCGCCCCTGTTTGTTCGCCGTTGTGCCCAGCGGCACGTAGGCTGGCTTCCCGGTCACGAGATGGCGCGTCTCGACGCAGTCGCCTGCGGCATAGATGCTGGGCAGGTTCGTC
>JACQTG010000272.1 GCA_016210895.1 Acidobacteriota bacterium | reverse complement strand
TTGACGCGGATGCCGGCCTGTCCCACTTCTGCCGCTACCGCGCGCGTCAAGGCAATCATTCCTGCCTTGGAGGCGGCGTAGGGTCCGCTCCAAGCGTAGGCCTGCTTGGCCGAGACCGTAGACATGTTCAGGATGACGCCCCGGCGGTGCCCGAGCATCCCGGGCAGGACGGCGTGGGTCATCAGGTAGGCACTGCGCAGGTTGATGGCCAACACGCGATCCCACTCTTCCGGCGTAACCGTGTGCAGCTCCCGCACCGGGCCGTAGATGCCGGCGTTGTTGACCAGGATGTCAATCCGTCCGAATTGCTGCTCGGCGCTCTGAACCAGGCGCGCCACGTCGGCTTCCAGGCTGACGTCGGCCACCTCGTAGGCTACGCGCCCACCAGCCTGGCGAATGGCCTTGGCCGCGTCCTCGAGCTGGCTTTTCGTGCGACTGGCCAGCAGCACCGCCGCGCCTTCGCGCGCAAAGCGCTCGGCGATGGCGCGACCAATGCCCCGCCCACCGCCGGTGATGACAGCTACCCGGTCTTTGAGCCTCATCCGCCATGCTCCCGGTTGGAATGCCCTCCCCATAGCGGCCTCAGGCGGGAAAGTCAAGGGAAGCTAAGGTTTCCGCGGCAAATCCTTGCTTTTCAGCCGGCTTTTGGCTACACTCGGCCCCGATTTTCGCCCTTTGGGTCAGATTCACGTTGCTGGCGGGAAACGACGCCGGCTAAACTCGTACCCCAGCTGAACTAGACCGGGGGGACGTATTGAGCGAGGCATGACGAGGCTTACCGCCATTCGCCGCCGGGGTCTCGCCTTCTACCGGCTCTACCGCGAGCTGCGCATGATCGCCAAGGGGCTGCTCTCGACCACGCACCCCATCCTCGCGCATATCATCCCCATCCGCCGGTGCAACCTCTCCTGTACCTACTGCAACGAGTACGACGACCACTCGGCGCCGGTGTCCACCGAGGAGATGTTCCGGCGGATTGACCGCCTGGCCTCCTTCGGCACGACCATCATTACCATCAGCGGCGGCGAGCCGCTGCTCCATCCCGAACTCGACGCCATCATCGGCCGCATCCGCTCCCACGGCATCATCGCCGGGCTCATCACCAACGGCTACCTGCTGACCGCCGAACGCATTGAGCGCTTGAACCGCGCCGGGCTCGAGCACCTGCAGATCAGCATTGACAACGTCCTGCCGGACGACGTGTCGAAGAAAAGCCTCAAGGTGCTCGACCAGAAGCTGCGCCTGCTGGCCGAACACGCCGACTTCCACGTCAACATCAACTCCGTGCTCGGCAGCGGCGTGCACAACCCCGCCGACGCCCTGGTCATCGCCCACCGCGCCATCGAGCTCGGCCACACCAGCACCGTGGGCGTGCTCCACGACGGGGAAGGGCAACTCCGGCCGCTGAGCGAGCTCGAGCAGCAAATCTTCCGCGCCATTATGCACCTGGGCAAGCGCTCCTACGCCCGCATCAACCAGTTCCAGTTGAACATCGCGCGGGGCAAGACGAACGGGTGGCGCTGCCGCTCGGGCTCCCGCTACCTCTACATCTGCGAGAACGGCCTGGTCCACTACTGCTCGCAGCAGCGCGGCTACCCGGCCATTCCGCTTGAGGCCTATACGCCGGAAATGCGCGCGCGGGAGTATCACACCCGCAAGCACTGCGCCTCTCTGTGCACCATCTCCTGCGTGCAGCAAGTGGCAATGATCGACAACTGGCGCTCGCCCCAAACCTTGCCTGCCTTCATGCCGCTGCCCCAGCCCACGCCCCAGGAAGCGCTGGTGCAGCTCCAGACCGTCCAGAGTGCCAACGCCGACGACTGATCGCCGACAGCGGTCAGCCCTCACCTATCAGCGTTCCCTATGTTCTGGCTGTATTCCCACCTGTCTGTTCAACCCAGCGGCTCCTTTATCCTGAGCCAAGTCGAAGGACGCTGCTGGCCGCGCACCACCACAGCTTGACCTTGCTTGCAGGCGTCCACGGCCTGCGGTAGGATGGCGGGCTTGTTCTCCGCAGGCACACCTTGCCTGCAATTCTTCTCCACCCGAGGGGACCCATGAACAAGGAAGCGTGTTTGCTCACCCGGCGAGAATTTGGTGGGGCCTTGCTGGCGGGCATCGCGGTGCCGGTACTCGGTCGTTCCGCCACGCCCGGTTCGCCCCCAGCGACTCGTCCAGAAGCGCAGGAAGCACCAGCGGCCCCGCAAGCAAGGGCGCTCGAGCAGGAGCGACGTGAGGCGGCGGAGAATCTGGAGAAGGCGCTCAAGCCCATCCGCGAATTCGTCGTGCCGACGGAAGCCGAGCCCGCCTTCATCGTCCGCGCACGGCGTTATGGGATTCGACGATGTTGGGCGAAGACGTTCTCTACCTGCCGGTTAGCGAGCTGGGCGAGAAGATTCGGCGTCGCGAACTCTCGCCCGTTGAGTTGGCCGAGTCCTATCTGGCACGCCTCGAGCGGTTGGGGCCGCGGTTGAATGCCGTGGTCACGGTCACGCGTGAGTTGGGACT
>JACQTG010000264.1 GCA_016210895.1 Acidobacteriota bacterium | reverse complement strand
GCGTCGCGCAGTCGGCGCCGGCGTTTTTCGAGCTCGTAGATGGCGAGGTCGATGCAGAGCTGCTTGACCTTCTCCGAGGGTTGGAGCGGGAGGGTGTAGCGCGCGCCGGCGTAGGCGTCGATGGTGGCGCTCGAGGCAGCGAGCGCGGCATCCACTTTGACGGTGTCCACCGCGCCCGAGCCAGCGTCGTCGGTGAGCTGAACCAGCTCGGCTTCGGTGAGCTGGTTCAGCAAGTCAGTCTGCGTACAGTAAGCCATCTCTTCCTTCCCAGTGTCGCGTTTGACGCGGCCCACCCACCCGGCCCACTGGCTGCCAGGCGGCCTGCGGGCGAAACCCTAGAAGCGTGGGCCATGGCCGGACGGCACGGCTGACCCTTCGGCTCCGCTCAGGGCAAGCGCCGTGCCCTGACGAAATCAGGCGACGGCGTTCTGGATCAGGTAGCCGGCTTCGACGGCGGTGATCTTCTGGTCGTAGTAGAAGTGCACCGCCAGCTCGTCGGCCTTGCGCGAGGTGGGCGCGGCGCGGCCAATCTCGACGATGAAGCCGGAGGTCGAGCCCGGCGCGCCCGCCCAGACGAACGACTTGCCGAAGCTGGGCTCGCCGAAGGCGGGCGTGGGCGAGACGTAGCCGAGCACGGCGTGCTTGCCGAAGACGAAGTTGACGTTGCCGCTGGCGTCGACTTCGAGCGCCTGGCTGACCAGCACCTGCTGCACGTCGAAGAGGCTCGCCAGGTCTTCCTCGCGCACCACGCCCACGCGGATGTTCTGGACGCGCTCGACGATCTTGGGGTGGTTGCGCAGCTTGGAGAAGACGGGGAAGCCGAGCACGAGGGTGTTGGCGCGGACACCGGCGTTTTTGGCGATGGTCTCCTGGCCGGCCTGGATGTCCTCGGTGGGCTTGGAGTTGGCGAAGTCGGACCACTGCGCGGTGCCGGAGAGGGTGGTGTTCTGGGTGACCTGGGCCGGGTCGGTGACGAGCGCGGCGAAGAGCTTCTCCTTGCGCAGGAGGAGCTTGTCGGTGAGGGTCTGCGCGGCCCACTGCTCGACGTCGCCGGCGTCGAAGTTCGAGCGCTCTTCGTCGGTGATCAGCCGCTCGAGGGCGTGGTCGTCGGCGAAGTAGCTGTCGGTGCTGAGCGTCTGGATGATGCGCTGGGCGGCGGCCCCGGGCGCGCGCAGGTCGTCGATGAGCGCCTGCAGGTTCTCCTTGCCGAAGCGCCAGTACTTGTCCGACTGGCGCTGCACCGGCACGCGGGTGAAGACCTGGTCGGCCACGTAGGCGGGGTTGCGATACTGGACGGCGAAGTTCGACAGCGCCACGTCAATGTGGCCCTGGATGGGACTGACGAATGCCATTGGATTTACCTCCTTCAAACCTCAGGGGCTAAAGCCCAGTGGTTGTTCCTGCCGTCGGCACGGCTGAAGCCGTGCCCTGACGGCTTCAGGCCTTGTAGCGGCAGGGGGCGACCAGGATGTCGAAGCGGTCGCCGTCGGCCGCCGCCGAGGTGAGCGCGAGCCCGACAACTTCCACCACGGCGCCGGCGGATTCACCACCCACGGCTACGAGCTTGCCCGAGGCGCCGGCCACCTTGACGAAGCTGCCGGCGCCGATGGCGGCCGAGGCGATGCCAACCGCCGGGCCCTGGATGATGATGGGGATGGCCTTGCCGGCGGCGTCGGCTTTGAGCGCGCTGATGCCCTTGGCGCGGTCGCCAGCGGCAGCAGGCAACTTGATCTGGTCGGCGGCCGTCCCCTGGATGACGGCCAGGTCGGCGTCAATCGCGCCGCCTTCAGCCTTCTGCGTCAGAACGATTTCTCCACCAATTGCCATTTGCTCCTCCTTGTGCTGCCGGTCGGACCCGGTGGCCGGTGCCACCGGGCTCGGCAAAAAAACTAAGCTGAAGACTGCGCGGCGCGCTCGGCGCGCAGGCGGGCGAGCGCCTCGGCGTAGCTCGTGCCAAGCTCGGCAGCCAGGGCCTGTGCGCGCTGCGCCAGCTCCACGCTCGCTGGGTCAATCACCACCCCGCGCTGGGGCTCGGCAAAGCGCACCAGCTTGTCGTGTCCGGAAGAGGTGCTCTGCACCCGCGTGTCGGAAATGAGTTCGCTGAAGTCCACGATGGCTGGCAGGCGGGTGAGGAATTCCTGGAACCAGGCGAGCAACGAGCCCGGCTTGTCTTCCGCTTCCTTTGCTTCTTGTGCCTCCTTTGCCTCGGTTGAAGCAGAGGAAGCATACGAGGCAAAGGAAGCATACGAGGCAAAGGAAGCAGACGATGTCGTGGCGTCAACCTCTGCTAGGCGCTCCATAAAGGCACGCACGCCCAGGCGCTCGAATACGGGCGGGAACTTGCCGCGCCCACGCAGGGTTTCGACGAAGGTGGCGATTTCCTGGCGGCGGGCAGCGGTGTCGTGTACAGCAAGTTGTTGCTCGGCGGCGCGCTTTTCCTCGGCCAACTGATCGAGGCGCTGCTCGAGCTGGGCGATCTTCTCCGCAAAGTTGACCGCCGGCTCAGGCGCAGTGGACGGCAAGGGATCGGAGGTGAAGAAGGAGCGCAAGTGGTCGAAGAATGCATCGAGTTTCGATTTCGACTCAGGCATGGGGTCCTCCAGGAATTCGAGGGTGACGGCGGGGGCTTCGGCGAAGCGGACGGGGGCGAGCGCTTTGACTTCGGGGATCTGCGCGCCCAGGAAGCCGACGTGGCGCAGGTAGGGCCCGCGCGTCGGGGGGAAGTGGGTGTAGAGCGCCACGGAGCGGGTGCGGAAGCGGCCGGCGCGCAGCAGGCGCTCGAAGGCGGGGTCCACCTGCTCGAGCTGCGCCCAGAGCGAGGCACCGGCGCGACGCAGCGCGCGCACCCAGGCGAAGGCGGGCGCGTCATGCTGGGGGTGGCCGACGACGACCGGAGCGGCATGCAGGCGCGGATGGTAGCTCGCGGCCATCTGGTCGAGGTCGCGCTCGCTCCAGCGGCCGCGCTCGGCGTAGTCGCCGGCGCGGAAGATCTCGATCCAGCCACCTTCCAGCGACCTGTGCCCAGCGACCGGCGACCAGTTCAGTTCGGTGGCTTCCGCCGCTGGGTCGCTGGCCCACCCACCCTGCCAGCCGGCGGCGCAACGAGCCTGCTGGCGACTCCCGTTGAATGGCATGCCTCGGTTAACGTCAGGGCTAAAGCCCTGACCCGCCGCCAGCAAGGCTTGTCCGCTAAGGCTAGCCTGCATTGACTTCCTCCTCACGGGTCGCAGGTCGCTGGGCACTAGTCGGCCCAGTGGCAGGGGCCACTGGGTTGGACAAGGCGAGGGTGGCTTCGTTCTCCTGGGCAGCGGGGATGGAGTAGGTGCGTTGGGCGTAGGTGAGCGGGATGGGGAGGCCGAGGCGCGCCAGGCGCTCGTCGATCTCGACGCGGGCGCGGAGGTCTTCGGGCGGGTCGAGGGCGATGGTCCAGCGCGGGCGGGCGACGTCGGGGCCGAAGTTGAAGAGGAACAGCCAGCGCAGGAGTTGATCGTTGACGACGCTCATCAGGTCGCGGGCGTCGGCGGCGATTTTTTC
>JACQTG010000269.1 GCA_016210895.1 Acidobacteriota bacterium | reverse complement strand
GGTTCCCTAATCTCGTTCTCTATGTCCAGGACGTTGAGAGCGGCGGCGCGCGCTGGAGAGGCGTGCTGCTTGCGGATACAGCTCGCCCAGGCGCCGCCAGGCTGACGTTAGCCGAAAGTGGAATTGTTGTCAACGAAGCGGCCCGCCGCCTGCAGCTGCATTTGCGCCGCGGCAGCGTGCACGAGCATCGTGCCGGACAACCCGAGCGCTACTCGGTCTCCACCTTTACCGAGAGCGACCTCTCGCTGGCTCTGCCCGAGAGCCGCATGACACCAGTTGAGTTGCGCCGCAACGCTGAGCGCTCGCTCGGCGAACTCTGGGCGGAGGGTCAAACGAACGAGCACTGGCGCAGGTTTCGCATCGATTTTCACCGGCGCTTTGCCTTGCCGGCCGCCTGCCTGGTCTTCGGCTTGCTGGCGGTCCCCCTGGCCCTGGCGGGGGATCGCGGCGGGCGAGCCGCCGGGGTGGTGCTGGCGTTTCTCCTTCTCCTGGGCTACTACACGTTGTTCGTCTTCACCGATCGACTGGCACGGGAGGGGTTGCTAAACCCTGGGCTGGGTGTTTGGGCCGCCAACCTGGGCTTTGGCCTCGTGGGTGGGATTTTACTTCTCCGCACGCGCCGGCCGCCCAAGGGAAGCTCGTGGTGGCACGGGCTGCGAGATCTGGCTCCTGCGCGCCGGCGGTTGCGTGCGGTGGCCCGAGCGGAGGTTCCGAACAATCCCGGCGCGGCGGTGCGCGAGCGCTCGGGCTTTCCTCGCCTGCTCGACCTCTACCTCCTGCGCGGCATCTTGTTTTACTTCGCGCTGCTCCTGGCCACCTTTGTCGTGCTGTTTGAGCTATTCAATCTCCTCGACTTGGTTGACGACATCGCCGAGCAGCAAGTGGGCTGGCGGGTGGTGGCCGAATACCTCTGGTATCTGCTGCCGCAGGCCGTGTATTGGATGGTGCCGCTGGCGGCGCTGCTGGCAGTGCTGGTCGAGCTCGGGCTGCTGAGCAAGCGGAACGAATTGGTGGCCGTCAAGGGGGCTGGGATCAGCCTGTATCGCCTGGCCCTGCCGGTGTTGCTCTTGGGCCTGACCTTTTCTGTGGGCGTGTTTCTGCTGGACTTCTACTATCTTCCGTATGCGAACCAGCGGCAGGAAGGGCTGCGCAACCAGATCAAGGGTCGGCCGCCGCAGACCGTCTATCAGCCGCAGCGGAAGTGGATTCTGGGCCAGGCGAATCGGGTCTTCAACTATCGCTTCTTTGACAGCGCCCAGAATGTGTTTGCGGAACTGTCGGTGTTCGAGTTGGTTGCAGACGGCTACAGTCTCAGCCGCCGCCTTTACGCCCGGCGCGCGCACTGGGAAGCGAGCCTCGAAACCTGGGTGTTCGAAAACGGCTGGCAGCGCCGCTTCGACGGCGATCGCTCGACCTGGTTCGAGGCCTTCACCGTGGCCACGTTCCCGGAACTGACCGAGCGCCCCGACCACTTCAAGAAGGAGGTACTGGAAACCTCGCAGATGAATTTCCGCGACCTGGGACGCTACATCGCCGAGTTGCGCCAAGCGGGCTTCGAGGTCGAGCGTCTCCAGGTGCAGTGGCACCGGAAATTCACTTTTCCCCTGACCTGCTCCTTGATGATGTTGCTGGGCTTTCCCTTCGGTCTACGCGTGGGCCGCCGGGGCGCTCTGGGGGGAATCGCCTTTGGGGTGGCGCTGGGGCTTGCCTACTGGGTGGTGAGCGCAGTGTTCGAAGCCTTCGGCAACATCCAGTTGCTCCCTCCCCTGCTGGCGGGTTGGGGCGCCGACCTGCTGTTTGCCTTCACGGGAGCCTACTGGCTCCTTCACATTCGTACGTAGTCGGATTCAACTCCCCCGCGTCAAGCGGTAACCGAAGCCGCCTCAGGGGCGAGCTTCTCCTTCACAGTTGCTTGGGCCGCGGCCAGCCGCGCAATGGGTACGCGGAAGGGAGAGCAACTGACGTAGTCCAATCCCACGGAATGGCAGAACTCGACCGAGGCGGGATCGCCGCCGTGCTCACCGCAGATGCCGACCTTGAGATTCGGCTTGACCTTGCGGCCACGCTCGGTGCCGACACGCACGAGCTCGCCCACGCCGCGACGATCCAGCACCTGAAACGGATCGGCCTTGAAGATTCCCAGCTCCTGGTAGCGCTGGATCAAGGCTGCCGTGTCGTCGCGCGAAAAGCCGTAGGTGGTTTGGGTGAGGTCATTGGTGCCGAAGGAGAAGAAGTCGGCCTGGCGGGCGATTTCGTCGGCGGTCAACGCTGCGCGTGGCAGTTCAATCATCGTGCCGACCAGGTAGCGCACCGTTCGTCCTTTGCGGCGGAAGACCTCCTCGGCCGCGCGGTCGATGATCATTCGCTGAAGCTCCAGCTCGCGCACTTCGCCCACCAGCGGGACCATCACCTCCGGGAACACTTCGATTCCTTCCGCCGCCACCTCGCAGGCCGCCTCGAAGATCGCTCGTGCTTGCATCTCGGACACTTCCGGGTGCGTGATGCCCAGCCGGCAGCCGCGATGGCCCAACATCGGGTTCAGTTCGTGTAGCTGCTCGACTCGTTCGAGCAGGCGCTTTGTCTTCGCTAAGCTCTTTGTTTTCTTACGTTTATGAGAATCAAGCTGCAGCCGCAACTCTTCTCGCTTCGGCAGAAATTCATGCAAAGGCGGGTCGAGCAGCCGAATGGTTACAGGCAAGCCCGCCATGGCGCGGAATAGTCCCTTGAAGTCGTTTCGCTGCATGGGCAGCAGCTTGGCCAAGGCCTGGCGCCGCTCTTTTTCCGCGCTGGCGAGAATCATTGTTTGCATGTGAGGCAGGCGCTCCTTGGCGAAGAACATATGCTCGGTGCGACACAAGCCGATGCCCTCAGCCCCCAGCCCACGGGCTAGGCGCGCATCTTCGGGAAGGTCAGCGTTGGTGCGGATTCCCAGACGGCGGTTCGCGTCCGCCCACGACATGAAGCGCTTGAAGTACTCATAGACTTCGCTCTCTTCCGGGCGCAGGCTTCCTTCCGCGACGCGGATCAGCTCTGACTCCACCGTAGGCAAAGAAGCAAAGATGACCTCGCCCGTCGTTCCGTCGATCGAGACCGGCTGTCCGGCACGGAAGCGTTTTCCATCGACGCTCACGGTGCGGCCCTTGAGGTCAATCAAGAGTTCCTTGCACCCCACAACGCACGGCTTGCCCATGCCGCGGCTCACCACGGCGGCGTGCGAGGTCATGCCGCCGGTAGCGGTCAGGATGCCGCGCGCGGCCGCCATCCCGTGCACGTCTTCGGGCGAGGTTTCCGGGCGGACGAGGACCACAGGTTTTCCTTGGCGTGCTTCGACTACGGCCTCATCGGCCGTGAACACGATGACACCGCTGGCTGCGCCTGGACCCGCGCCCAGGCCTTTGGCGGCAGCCTTGAACTTCTCTCGAGCCTTGCGCTCGAACACAGGGTGGAGGAGTTGATCGAGTTGCTCCGGTTCAACCCGCAGCAAGGCCTCGTCGGCCGAGATCAAACCCTCGTCTACCATGTGCACGGCGATTCGAAGCGCGGCCAAGCCGGTGCGTTTGCCGTTGCGGGTCTGGAGCATGTAGAGCTTGCCATCCTGGATGGTGAACTCAAAGTCCTGCATATCGCGGTAGTGGCGCTCGAGCCGCTGGGCGATGGTTTGGAGCTGCTCATAAACTTCCGGCAGGATCTGACCGAGTCCAGAGATGGAGACCGGGGTGCGAATGCCGGCCACCACGTCCTCCCCCTGGGCATTCATCAAGAACTCGCCATAGAATTTTTTCTCTCCCGTAGCCGGGTTGCGGGTGAAAGCCACTCCGGTTCCCGAGCGCTCACCCAAGTTGCCGAAGACCATCGTCTGCACATTGACTGCTGTGCCCAGGTCCTCCGAGATGTTGTACATCGCGCGGTAGGTGCGGGCGCGCGGGTTGTACCAGGACTTGAAGACGGCGTCGCGGGCCATACGCAACTGCTCGCGCGGGTCCTGCGGAAAAGGCTTTCCGGTCTCGCGCTTGACCAGGTCTTGGTAACGCTTGACCACCTCTTCGAGCGCGCGCGCGTCGAGTTCCGTGTCGAAATGGACTTTGCGCTTTTTCTTGGCTGCCTCGAAGATGGTGTCAAACTTATCCTTGCCAATGCCGAGGACGACGTTGCCGAACATCTGGATGAAGCGCCGATAGCAGTCCCAGGCGAACCGTGCGTTGGCGCGACGCGCGAGCGCGCCGACCGTCCGGTCGTTCAATCCCAGGTTGAGTATGGTATCCATCATGCCCGGCATGGAGAACTTGGCTCCGGAGCGCACGGAGACGAGTAAGGGATTTTCTGGGTTGCCCAGCTTCCGTCCGGTTAATTGTTCAAGCCGAGCCACTGCCGCCGCGATCTCTTCCTCGACGTCGGCGGCCAGCTTGTTCTCGGCGGCGAAAAATTGTCGGCACGCCGACGTGGCAATAGTGAAGCCTGGCGGCACAGGCAATCCAGCGTTGGTCATGTCGGCGAGGCCAGCGCCCTTGCCGCCGAGCAAGTCCTTCAGCGCGGCGCTTCCGTCGGCTTGGCCGCTACCGAAGAAGTAAACCGTCTTAGGCATGGTGACCTTCCTTGGTTGGTTCTATTTTTTGGGTCGCGGAAGTAGGGACGAGTTCGGCGAAGTCAGCGATGGAGGAAAACTCGCTGAGGAGGTGAGCCAGCAAGGTAAGGCGGTTTTCGCGCACGACTGGGTCGTCCGTCATCACCAGCACGCGGTCGAAGAAACGGTCAACGTGCGGGCGGAGTGAGGCGATGAGGCGGAGTGCTTGGGCGTAGTCCTGCCGGTGGCAGAGTTCGGCCACTTGGGGCCGCAGGCGTTCGAAGGTATCGAACAGATCGCGTTCGGCGCCAGGCTCAAGCCGCCCCGGATCGACGGGGCGCCGCGTGCGGCCTTGTTGATCTCCGGCCTGCTCGAGGATATTCCGTATTCGTTTGAAGGCCACGGACAGCGGCTCAAAGTGCGGGCTAGGACGGACGTGGCGTAACGCCTTCAGGCGCTCGTGAACATCGACCAGATCAGAGCTGCCGGCGGCCAGCACGGCGTTCAGCTCGTCATAGGCAAAGTTGGCAAGGACGTTTCGCGCCCGCTCGAGCAGAAAGTCCCTCGCCAGCGTCGAGAGCGCGTCCCGCGGCCGCGTGAGTTGGACGCGCTGCTCGCTAAGTGCAGCAAGCACCTCTTCGATTAACTCCTCGAGTTGAACCCGGAGCTGGTGGTCGAGAATAACCTTGACCACGCCTTGCGCTGCCCGCCTCAACCCGAACGGGTCGCTTGAGCCGGAGGGCTCGAGGCCGACAGCCAGGCAGGCGACCAGCGTGTCCGTTTTATCCGCCAGCGCGAGCAACGCCCCTTCCAGCGTTGTCGGCGAGCTGTCGCCCGCGCGCTGCGGCCGGTAGTGCTCGTAGATGGCGCGCCATACTTTCTCCGGCTCACCCTGTTCGCGTGCGTAGAGGCCACCGACGATTCCCTGTAGTTCGGGAAATTCGCCCACAAGCTGCGCTGTCAAGTCGTATTTCGAGAGACGTGCGGCGCGGATGAGGCTGGTGGTGTCGGCATGCCGACCAGCAGCGGTGATGCTAGACGCGAGCCAGTTGGAGATTGTGGCCAAGCGCTTGCTTTTTTCCGCGTAGCTGCCGAGTCCTTGGGCGAAGGTAATGCTGGCGAGCTGCGGCAGGCGGGACTCGAGGGGAGTTTCTCGCTCGGCGTCCCAGAAGAATTGCGCGTCGCGGAAGCGCGCGCGCAGGACGCGCTCATGGCCACGGCGAATCAGGCCGTGCGAGTCGCGGTCGCGGTCGATGACGGCGAGGAAGTGCGGGGCCAACCTGCCTGCCGCGTCGCGGAGGTAGAAGTACTTCTGGTGATGGACCATCACCGTTCGCAGG
>JACQTG010000265.1 GCA_016210895.1 Acidobacteriota bacterium | reverse complement strand
GCTTTGTACCCTCTGGCCGCCTGGATTTGCTTGCCGAGCCGGGCCTGGTCCCGAACGTAGTCGGGCAGGTCTCGCACCCGCACGGTATCTGTGTCGCAGAGGACGACGGCCCGTTCGATCACGTTCCGCAACTCCCGGACGTTCCCCGGCCACTGGTGCTGTTCGAGCAGGCGCAACACTTCCCGGCTAATCCGGAGGGAAGGTTTGTTCGCCGCCCGCGAGAACTCCTGGAGGAAATGGTGCCCCAGCAGCACCAAATCGCCCGGCCGGTCGCGCAAGGGAGGAAGGGCAAGGCTGACCACGTTCAGACGATAGAGCAAATCCTGGCGGAAGCGTCCCTGTTGGATTTCGGTGTTCAAGTCGCGATTCGTTGAGGAAATGACGCGGATGTCAACGCTGATCAGCCGCTCCCCGCCGAGACGGCGGAAGGCGCGCTCCTGCAACGCGCGCAGCAGTTTGGCCTGCAGCTCGGAACTTAGTTCTCCAATTTCGTCGAGAAAAACTGTGCCCCCGTGGGCCAGCTCCAGCAATCCCCGCTTCGTTTGGTTCGCCCCCGTGTAGGCGCCTTTCTCGTGCCCGAAGAGCTCACTTTCCAGCAGATGGGAGGGCAAGGCCGCGCAGTCCACCGCGATGAAGGGCCCCTGGCAGCGGTGGCTGTTGGCATGCAGCGCCCGCGCGACCAGCTCCTTGCCCGTCCCGCTCTCGCCGGTCACGAGCACGTTGGCCTCCGAGGGAGCCACTTTGGCGATGGTGGCCAGCATCATCTCCAGCCCGGGGCTGCGTCCGACGATTTGGTGCATGGGGCAGCATTGTTTCAATTCCCGGCGCAGCAGCACATTTTCCCGCAACAGCCGGCCATGCTCGAGCCCTTTGACCACCGCGGCCGAAAGCTGGCTGGCGGTGAAGGGCTTGGTGAGGTAGTTGAAAGCACCGTTCTTGACCGCCTCGACGGCGGACTCGATGGTCCCGTAGGCGGTGAAAATGATCAACACCAGGTCGGGATCGAGAGCGGCTGCTTTGGAGAGGACCTCCAGTCCATTCATCCCCGGCATCTTCAAGTCAATCAGAGCCAAGTCGAAAGAGCACTGACGCAAGAGGGCCAGGCCCGCCTCCCCGCCCGACCCGGCCTCCACTTGGTGTCCCTGGTCTTCGAGAATCGTCCGGCAGCTCTGCAGAATGGCCTCGTCATCGTCGATCACCAAGATGTGTCCCGTCATCGCCATTCCCCTCCTTCGGGGAGAGTGACCACTAGCGTAGCACCCGCTCCCGGTTGGCTTTCGACCCAGATTTGACCGCCATGGTCCTTTACAATCCCGTGACTGATCGAAAGGCCCAGGCCTGTGCCCCGCCCGGGTTCTTTGGTTGTGAAAAAGGGATCGAAAACACGCGGGAGTTGCTCCGGCGGGATTCCGCAGCCGGTGTCTGCCACCTCCACGCGCACGCCGCCGTCGGCTCCCGCAGTCCGAGAAGCACGGACCACTACCGTCCCGCCGCCGGGCATGGCATCGATGGCGTTGTTGAGTCCATTGACAAAGACTTCGGTCAAGCGGTCGGCATCCCCGAGGATGGGCGGGAGATTCGCCGCCATCTCGCGGCGCAGCCGAATGCTGTTCTCGCGAAAGCGATACTGGACGAGACTGAGGGCGGTGTTCAACACTTCGCCTACCTCGACCCGGCCCAGCTCCAGGTGCGAGTGACGAGCAAAGGTCAACAGGTTCCCCACGATCTTCGACACCCGCTCGGCCTGTTGAGCAATCACCTCCAAGCTCTTCCGCTGGCGGGGCGGCACGGTCGCGGTGCTTCCTTCCTCCGCCAGATGGCTGGCCAGCGACAGGATGCTGGTGATGGGAGTGTTGATCTCGTGCGCCATGCCTCCGGCCAGCTGCCCGATCGAGGCCAGCTTGGCCGCCTGGGCGAGCTGCTGGTGGGTTTCCTGCAATTCCGCATACTGCCGGCGCAGCCTGCGGTCGGTGTCGGTGACGATGATTCCGATGATCCCGGTGGCCAAGCCCACCATAATCGTGAACAAGGAATAGATCAGGATGATGTAGCTGCCGATGTATTCATTGATGTAGTCCATGGTGCCCCGGAACTCGATGCGATTGCTGGGGTCGGTCCCACTGTGGATGGGCAAGCGGATCATTTGGAAGTTGTTCGGCGGCTCCGTGTCCGGGTCGGCTGGGCCCCGCCCAACGAGCGACACGATTTCCTGCTTGACTTCCCAGTCGGGGGTGTAGCGGAAACTCGCGCGCCACCCCTCCAAGTAGATGCCCACTTCCCGCAGTTCCGGCAGGGTGCCGAACTCCACCACCACGCGTCGCAGCACCTCCGTGTGCCGGAAGATCTCCTCCAGGCTCTCTCCCTGCTCCCGGTAATAAACAATGTGCCCGCGGAGGAACTCGGCTAGGTTGAGCGAACGCTCTTCGGCCAGGCGCAAGTACTGGTATTTTTCCATGCCGACCGTGACCAGCATGATCAGGCTGGCCAGGATGATGAAAGTCAAATTCAAGCGGACGAAAATGCGATCCAACAGGTTGCGCGAACGCTCCCCGGCGGCCCAGGCAAAAGCGAACAACGAAAGGGAGAGCACATGCTGCTCGGCATTCCAGATGAGGATTCCTGCCTCGCGCGGCAGGAAAAGGGGAGCGCTGTGCAGAAAAAGTGCCACACCCGCTGCGGCGAGGGCCAGCAGGCTGGCCCGCCGGCCTTCGTCCTCGCCCCGGACGACTGCCCGCATTCCGAACAGGAGGGCGATCACTACCAGGAGGTCAATGATCAGCGTAGCCGCGGCGTGAATGGGCTCGCCAGAGCCCCAGCGCACAGAGGAAAGCAAGATGTCCAGGAGCACCAGCCCTGCCACTGCCGCGCCGCCGCGAAGGCTCCAGCGGCCTAAGCGCGTTTCTTGGTTGCGGTGCCCTTCCAGAAAGGCGGCCACCACCAGCAGGAGCCCGCCGGCCAAGAGCCCGCGCGCCAGGGCTTGGAAGCCCCGCCAGTCCAGCTCCTTGCGGAAGAAGAATTCGGCCCCGAAGTGCAGGGTGAAGAAGGCGAAATGGAGCACCAGCAGGAAGAAACCCAGCGCCAGAAGGCGGTCGGCCGCCGCTATCGGTCCTGCCCGGTTTGCCCGGAGCTGATGCAGCAAGACGAGTAGGGTTAACCCTGCCAGCAGCAAGTGGAATAGATTGAAGATAAACTGCGTTTCTGCCGTGCGGTTTGCCAGGTGCCAGAGGAGGGATTCCATGCACGCATGCCCTCGGAGCAGCTAGCCACCCATAGTGCACTGCGCCGGCCCAGCCGCGGGAAAATTGTCGCTTTCCCCTAACGCCTTTCTTCACAACGAATTAGTGGGGCCTGGTCGTCGGCTGCTGTTAAGCGCGGGTAACAACTTCTGGGGGAAATCCCTCTGCCACCTGTAAAAAGGCGCACGTCCGTCCTTGGTTCGCCATTCTCGGTTCCGCCTAAGAGAGTGGGTCCGGTCATGGCAACGGCAAGACCCGGGGATTTGTTTCTGCGCCGAAACCATTCCATTTAGGCGGCATTCCCCAGTGTGCCACATGTCTTCTAGGGAATTTCTAGTGTCGTTCTAGGACCCGGAGAAACGGGTTCTACAGTACTGTACAGTACAGAGAG
>JACQTG010000259.1 GCA_016210895.1 Acidobacteriota bacterium | reverse complement strand
TTCCCCTGGCAGGCTCCTTCCCCTTGGATCCCGCGCATCTTGCCGGTGGCGCCAACCAGGATCCAGGTCCAGTGTCCACTCTCCATCACTCCATCCTTGAGCGTGGCAGTACCCTGGTAGGGGAAGACGACCTTGTCGCCGTTTTCCATCGTGTCCACGTAGTGGGCGTGGTAGTGGGATGTATTGCCGCTGACGTCGTCGAAGACCACAGCTGCACCCCCTTTGGACTTGACCCCGGCCAGCTCCCAGGGTTTCGTCCAGGTGCACTGCAACCGGCTGATCATGAGGATGTGATTGGGACGATCGCCCACCTCGAGCTGGTATTGCGGGTCGGGTTTCTCACACTTCCCCGCGCCCGAGATGCTCGTCTGCGCTCCCGCCACGGTCGCCGCCACGAGCACAAGAAAGAGAGACGCGAAGATATTCTTCCTGTTCATGGGACCCCCTCCTCGAAAAATGAGTGGTGCCAGCATACCACACACCTCCAGCCTCAACACACGCGAGCTGCTGAACCGAGTGCCGTTCCAACTTGGTGTGACTAGAGTCATCGAACTCATCCCCAACCGCCCGCAGATGCGTATCGCTGCCTTTCGTTCGATAAAGTTGGAACGGCACGAGTAGAATACCGACTGATGAGAGCGCGGAGGGTGACGTACGCTGAGGCGGGCGTTGACCGCGCGCGCGCCGACGCGGTCAAGCGCCGCATCCGCACCCTCGCGCGCCGCACCTTCACCCGCGGCGTGCTCGCCGACATCGGCAGCTTCGGTGCGCTCTACGCGCTCGACCCCGAACGTTCGGGGCGCTGGCGCGATCCGGTGCTGGTGGCGAGCACGGACAGCGTGGGCACGAAGCTCAAAGTCGCTTTTCAGACGAACCAGCACGACACGGTGGGCGCCGACCTGGTCAACCACTGCGTCAACGACATCGCCGTGCTAGGCGCAACGCCGCTCTTCTTCCTCGACTACCTTGCTTCGAGCAAACTCGAGCCAAGAGTTCTCGCCGAGGTCGCGGCGGGGATGAGCCGCGCCTGCCGCGCCGCGGGTGTGGCGCTGGTGGGTGGGGAGACGGCCGAGCTGCCCGGCTTTTACACCCGGGGCGAATACGACCTGGTCGGGTTCATCGTGGGCGTGGTGGAACGAAAGCAGTTGCTCGACGGCCGTCGCGTCCGTCCGGGCGACGTGTTGCTCGGGCTGGCCTCGAACGGCCTCCATACCAACGGCTACGCACTCGCCCGCAAGCTGCTCTTTGAAGTGGCGAAACTTACCCCGCACTCCTACGTGCCGGAACTCCGCAGCCGGCTGGGGCGCGAGCTGCTCAAGGTGCACCGCTGCTACTATCCGGCGATGCAGCCGCTGCTCAAGCGGGGCTGGCTCACCGCCGCCGCGCACATCACCGGCGGCGGCTTGACGGAAAATGTTCCGCGGGTATTGCCGCAAGGACTTGCCGCCGAGATTCATCTTGACCGCTGGCGCCTGCCGGCGATTTTCGGCCTGCTGGAAAGACTGGGCCGCATCTCTCAGGAAGAGATGCTGCGCACCTTCAATCTCGGCATTGGAATGGTGCTGATGGTGCCGCCCCGGAATCTGGCGCGGGTTGAGGCCAGCCTGCGCCGCCGCCGGATGCGCTTCCACCGCATCGGCCAGGTGATTCGCCGCCGGGGCCGGCCGCGCGTGCTCTATCGAGGTCAGTGGCAGTGAAAAGACTGGGCATTTTGCTTTCGGGCCGCGTTCTAGAGCTCCCGTCCAAGTTTTAGAGGAGGCTTATCATGAACTCTATTCTCTTCCCCTCCACGAACCCAGACGAGCAGCCACCGGAAAGTCCCACTAGAGCGCGGCCCGCCGGGGTTACAGTTCTGGCCCTGCTTTGCTTTCTAGTGGTTGCGTTATGCGGAGTGGGTGCAGCAGGCTGCGCAGACTGCGCACTCAACGAGCAGAGCCCGTTGGACCGGTGGGTCGCGGAACCTTTCTTGCTCCATGGACTGGCAGCAGGGTTTTACGTTGCCACGTGGGGCATGCCGGTCCCACTCATCTTTGTAGTATTCGGTGGTGTTGCCGCGGCCACAGGTGTGGGCCTATGGAAACTCAAGCGGTGGGCGCGCACCGTTAGCATCGTCCTGTCGGCAATAGGTGTGGTGTTCTCGCTGGGACTGGGCGCAACGATCGGTCGTTTGGGCTCTCTTGGCGACGTGGGGTCGGCATTGGGGCTTCTGTTCGCGTGCGTCTACGGCGTTGTCATCTGGTACATGATGCAACCGCACGTGCAGAGCGCCTTCGGGACGACTATCCGACCCGTGTCGAGGGCTGACTGGATTATGTTTGTCTTTTTTGGTGTGCTGGGTATTGTGTTCGTGTTCGCCCTGCGTTTCGTTTGGATCCTGTTCAAAATGCCCTTCCATTGAGGGCGTCCGATGAAAAAATTGGGCATTTTGCTCTCGGGCCGCGGCTCGAACTTCGAGGCCATCGCCGACAGCGTCGCCGCCGGGCGCATCCCCAACGGCGAGATTGCCGTCGTCATCAGCAACCGCGAGGCGGCGCCGGGGATTCAGAAGGCGCGCGAGCGCGGGCTCGACGCGCGCGTGATTCCCTCGAAAGGCCTGGAGCGCGAGGAGTACGACCGCAAGGCGGTGGCGGTGCTGGAAGAAAAGCAGGTCGATCTGGTCTGCCTGGCGGGCTTTATGCGCCTGCTCTCGCCCTACTTCGTCGAGCGCTTTCGCTACCGCATCCTGAATATCCACCCGGCGTTGCTGCCGGCCTTTCCCGGTCTGGAGGCGCAGAAGCAGGCGCTCGACTGGGGAGTGAAAGTCAGCGGCTGCACGGTGCACTTCGTGGACGAAAACCTCGACGCCGGGCCCATCGTCGTGCAAGCTGTTGTAGCCGTGCGCGACGACGACACCGAGGAGACGCTCGCGGCCCGCATCCTGAAAGAGGAGCACCGCATCTATACCGAAGCCATCAACATCGTGCTCTCGGGCCAGTGGCGGCTCGAAGGCCGCCGCGTCCTCCGCACCGGCTGAACCAGCAAAGGTCAGGCTGGGGGCGGGTTTCATTTTGGGCAGGATTCTCAAAAAGCTCACCGTGTTCACGATGTTCATCGTTATTGGACAGAGCGGCGAAGATGAGGTATGGAGGGAGGGGAGGTGTTCTAATTTGCACCAGAGGGCTGGATGGACGGACGCGGTAGGTTCAACCCCGTGGCTCCTGCCACGGGGCCCAGCGGCGGGAGCCGCTGGGTTGAACGAATTAGCTCGCTACCGAGGAGGGCGGAAGGCAGTTGTGTGCACGGCAAATCCCCCGACGCGCGACGCCCGTGGCGACGAAGGCTGAATGGATGAGCATCAATGAACATTCCCAAAGAGCATACAAGTGCTGTGTTTTCGTGCATTTAGTGCATTTCATGCACAAACGGGGGGATGCCCACTGAATGCAGTGAGGAAGCCAGGGCTTCTCTTCGCGGGCTAGGCCAGCCCGATTCGGGCCAGCGATGAAGGTTGAAGAACAACTCGCCTATCTGAAAAAAGGCACGGCGGAGATCATCCGCGAGGAGGAGTTGCGCGAGAAGCTCGTCCAGGCACAGAAGGCGTCGAGACCGCTGCGGGTCAAGCTGGGCGTCGACCCGACGGCGCCCGACATCCACCTCGGCCACACCGTCGTCCTGCGCAAGCTCAAACACTTCCAGGATCTCGGCCACACCGCCATCTTCCTCATCGGCGACTTCACCGGGATGATCGGCGACCCTTCGGGGCGCTCGACCACGCGCCCGGCGCTGACGCGCGACGAGGTGTTGACGAATGCCGAAACCTACAAGCAACAGGTGTTCAGAATCCTCGACCCTGCACGCACCGAGCTGCGCTTCAACTCCGAGTGGCTGGCGCGGTTCACCGGCGAAGACCTCGTACGGCTCTGCTCGCACTACACCCTGGCGCGGCTGATCGAGCGGGAGGATTTCTCCACGCGCCTGGCCGCGAACCAGCCGCTCTCCCTCCACGAACTGCTCTACCCGATGCTGCAGGCCTACGATTCGGTGGCGCTCGCAGCCGACGTCGAGCTCGGCGGCACCGACCAGAAGTTCAATCTGCTCCTGGGACGCGAGATCCAGCGCGCCTACGGCCAGCCCGCGCAGGTGGCCCTGCTGACGCCCATCC
>JACQTG010000263.1 GCA_016210895.1 Acidobacteriota bacterium | reverse complement strand
GTCTTGGGAGACGGCTCCCGGGGTGGGAACCAGCTTTCGCATCGTGCTGCCGCTTACGGTGGCCACTTTCCGGGGCCTTCTTGTGCGGGTAGCCGAACACACCTTTGTCCTTCCCACCACTAATGTGGAGCGGGTGCTGCAAGTGCTCCCGGATGATGTCAAGACCGTGGAGAACCGAGAGACCATTCAGCTCCAAGGACAGGCGCTTTCTCTGGTACGGTTGGAAAGCGCCTTGGGGCTTCCGCCCGCAAGGCCGGCTGGGAGTGCGGCGAACAAGCTGCCTGTGGTGGTTCTAGGGGCGGCCGAGAGACGCATGGGGTTCCTCGTGGAAGAGATACTCAGCGAACAAGAGGTTTTGGTGAAGAGTCTCGGTCGGCAACTTTCGCGGGTGAAGAATATTGCGGGGGCTGCGGTGTTGGGGACGGGCAAGGTGGTGCCGATTTTGAACATCCCTGACTTGATGAAGTCCGCCGTCCGCGCTGTCCCCGGAGAGAAGCTGACAGCTGCCCCGGCGGAAGCTCCGAGGAGGAGGAAGTCGCTGCTGGTCGTGGAAGATTCCATTACGGCCAGGACGTTACTGAAGAATATCCTGGAATCGGCGGGGTACGAGGTCAAAACCGCAGTCGATGGGGTGGATGCGTTCACCCTGCTGCGGAGCGAGGAGTGTGATTTGGTGGTTTCGGACGTGGATATGCCCCGGATGAACGGATTTGACCTGACGGCTAAGATCCGTGCCGATAAGAAACTGAGCGAGCTGCCGGTGGTGCTGGTAACCGCCCTGGAATCTCGGGAGGACCGGGAACGAGGAATTGACGTCGGTGCCAACGCGTACATCGTGAAGAGCAGCTTTGATCAGAGCAATCTACTGGAGGTCATCCGGAGATTGATTTAACTGAATCATTGTTCTCAGGGCCCGGTAAATAACGTTCCGAAGATTCGAGCCAGCTCAGCAAACGGGAGGACCGCCGAGGGGAGCCATGACGAAAGTTTTAGTGGTGGAAGATTCTCCTGTGTTGCGGGAGTTGCTGGTTCATATCCTGACGTCCGATCCGGAGATACAGGTGGTGGGAACGGCCAGCAACGGGAAGGAGGCACTGGAGTTTCTCCAGGCGAATCGGCCTGATGTGATCACCATGGATATCCACATGCCCAAAATGGACGGCCTGGAAGCGACCCGCAGGATCATGGAAACCCAGCCCCGGCCCATCGTGATTGTGAGCGGCAGCTCAACGCTGGGCGAGGCGACGATAGCATTCCGCGCCCTGGAAGCAGGCGCACTGGCGGTAGTTCAAAGACCTAGAGGTATGGCTGACCCCCATTACGTCGCCAGCGCGGAGCAGCTAGTTCAAACCGTAAAACTGATGTCGGAAGTGAAGGTGGTGCGCCGCTGGCCCCGCCCTGGGAGGGAGGCGGCAGCGGCAGTTCCTTCCGCCGTCCCTCCCGTGGAACTCAAGCGGCTGCCGGCGGAGGTCGAAGTCATTTGCCTGGGTGCCTCGACCGGAGGCCCACAGGTTCTCCTCACAATTCTTTCTGGCCTGCCCAAAAATTTCCCGGTTCCTCTGCTCGTTGTCCAGCACATGACCCCTGGTTTTGTTCAAGGTTTCGTGGAATGGCTCGGCCAATCGTCAGGCTTTTCGGTCCAGGTCGCCGCCCCCGGCGAGTATCTCCGGCCGGGGCGGGCCTATGTCGCCCCTGACGGATTCCACATGGGAGTAGACCGCACACGTCGGATCGTGCTCAGCGAGCATGAGCCGGAAAACGGGCTCCGCCCTTCGGTTTCCTATCTCTTCCGCTCCGTGGCCAACGTTTATGGAGAGCGTGCCGTGGGCGTGCTGCTCACCGGTATGGGACGGGACGGGGCGGAGGAGCTGAAGCTGATGAAAGAGAAGGGCGCGGTTACGATCGGGCAGGACGAAGAGAGTTCCGTGGTCTACGGAATGCCCGCGGAAGCGGTCAGGCTCGAGGCCGCGACGTACGTGCTCTCTTTCCATAGGATTGCCACGGCGTTGGCGCAATTGGTGGTCAAGAAGGCCTCCCCGGGGGCGGAATCTACGTAGGGTTGGGAAACAGTCATGAAAACGGAAAAAGGAATCGGAAGGAACAACGTAGAAATCCTCTTGGTGGAGGACAGCCCCACCCAAGCCGAGCAATTGAAACATCTCCTCGAAGGGCGGGGGTACACGGTCACGCTGGCTGGCAACGGGAAGCAAGCCCTGGGGGCCGCTCGAAAACGCAAACCCACGCTGGTGGTCACCGATGTCGTGATGCCCGAGATGGACGGCTATACCCTCTGCAAGGAGATCAAGTTTGACCGAGAACTGAAGGACACTCCGGTTGTCTTGGTGACCTCTCTTTCCAGTCCGCAGGATGTCTTAAAAGGCCTGGAGTGCGGAGCGGACAATTTCATTACCAAGCCGTACGAGGAAAAGTACCTCCTCTCCCGCATCGAGTACATCTTGGCGAACCAGGCGCTGCGCGCGAAGGAGAAAGTGCAGCTGGGGTTAACCATCAGCCTGGGCGGTCGGAAGCAGCTCATCAGTGCCGAGCGGCAGCAGATTCTCGATCTACTGATTTCGACCTATGAGGAAGCGGTCCACATCAACGAGGCCCTACAGGCCCGGCAGAAGGAGCTGGAGCGATCTCAGCAGTCGCTCACTGCCCTGTATCGCCTTGCGGATGGCTTGAACCGGACCACCACCTTGCAAGAGGTGGCCGATGCGGCCTTCAGGCTGGCCCTGGAGCTGCCAGGCGTTGGGGCAGGCTGGCTCCTTCTGCGAGAGGGTGAATCAGGTGTCCGCACCGTCGCCGGCTGCAACTTACCCCCTGCGCTGGAGGCCACCGGTGCGCTAGAGGGCGACTGCCTCTGCCGCCGGAAGCTCCTCGCGGGAGAGCTCGACGAGGTATGCAACATCCTCGAATGTGAGCGGCTGCAGAAGGCTAAAGGGGACACACGAGGTTTCCGTTTTCACGCCAGCGTTCCCCTCTGGGTTGGCAAGAGAACCATCGGGGTCTTGAATCTGGTTGGGACCGAACAGGGTTTGTTTCGGGATGAGGAGTTGGAAGTTCTCCGCGGGATGGGCTATCAGGTGGCTGTGGCACTGCAACGCGCCCAGCTGGCAGGGCAACTTGAAGCAAAAGTCAAAGAGCTCACGGCCGCCAACAAGGAGGCGGAACTGCATCGGCGCGAGGCGGAGCGAGCCTCGCAGTTCAAGAGCCAGTTCCTGGCCAGCATGAGCCATGAGCTGCGCACCCCGCTCAATGCCATCATCGGCTTTTCTGATCTTCTGGCCGAACAGACGGCGGGGCCTCTTAACGAGAAACAGAAACGCTTCACAGACTACATCCGAGATGGGGGCCATCACCTGCTCGCACTCATCAACGATATTCTGGACCTATCGAGAATCGAAGCAGGTAAGCTTGAACTCCACCCGGAAGACTTTGCCGCCGCGCAGGCTCTTCCCGAGGTGCTCTCCACCATCAACCATTGGGCCATGAAGAAGAAGATTGAAGTGTCCGCCGATGTGCCCCCTGATCTGGGTGTGCGGGCCGACCGGGTGCGCTTCAAGCAAATCCTCTTCAACCTGTTGAGCAACGCGGTCAAGTTCACCCCGGAGGGGGGCAGGATTCGCAT
>JACQTG010000266.1 GCA_016210895.1 Acidobacteriota bacterium | reverse complement strand
AGCACCGCCAGCCGCGCCGGCTCGGTCAGCCGAGAGACGCGCAGGAAGACGAGATAGAGCGGCAGATCGGGCTTATAGCGGAAGCGCTGCTCGAGATAGCGCTCGTTCCAGAGGAAGTGGTCGCGCAGTGCCCACAGGCGCTCCTGGTTTTCCGCGATCAGAATTTCCTCCGCGCGAGCGCAGTACGCAAGGGTGAGTTCGCCCGCGCCGGGGCGATTGGGACCTTCAGCCAGCAGCGCTTCAAAGCGCGGGTGGAACTCCGGCCGGATGAGGTCGCGGTGCTGGTGCTCGAAGGTGGGATAGAAGAGAAACTCGCGATGCTCGAGGCGAAAGACGCCGCCGTCTTCGGCGATGCCGCCCTTGCGCAGGAGCAGGAGTTGATCGCCGCGGCCGAGCGCGTCGACCACGATGGCCCATTCCTTGAGCGCAATGTCGAGCCTAGGCTGCATCAGAGCTCCGGCTTCGAGGGCGGGGCCAAGTGAATGTAGGCGCGCATCATTTTGATCTCGTTGTCTTTCTCGCTGATGTCCACTTGCAGCAGGTCGCGGAAGGAGATGAGGCCGAGCAGGCGGCCTGCTTCCACCACCGGCAGGTGGCGGAACTTCTCGCTCTGCATGATCTTGATGCACTTTTCGTAGCTGTCGTCAATGTTGATCACTATGGGGTTCTGGCTCATCACCTCGGCCACGCGCGTCGCCGTGGGGTCGAGGCCGGCGGCGACCACCCGCGCCATGATGTCGCGCTCGGAGACGATGCCGACCAGGCGGTCGCCCTCCAGCACGCAGACGGCCCCGATCTTGCGCTCGCTCATATAGCGCGCCGCCTCGTAGGCGCTCATCGTCGGCTCGACCCGGAAGACTTCGCGCTTGCTCTCAATCAACTGGCGAATGGTTCGCACGGCTGGCTCCCCGACATTCGCGGCCCCGCTCGGCGCGCAGGCTCCTAGCCTAGCATAACTCAGCGGGCAATACAGCCCTGGGAGACGTTCAGCGCCCGCAGGAAAAACTTGAGGGTGCGAGAAGGGTTGGGGGCCAATCTTTTTGGGAGGTGGCTTGATCAGGCCCCGCGGCTGCACCCTCCCGCACCCTCTGACGATCCGGCTCCCGGGGGCGGGAGCCGAACCGCCCGGTGTGTGGCTTCCTCTACTATAAGAGTAGCAAAGTTGCCGTTCGGTTGCACTATTTTTGTGCAACCCGGGTATCGGCCATTCCGGCGGGCAGCAGTTTGGCGCTGACCGCGGGTGTGCTAGAATCGGGCTTCTTACATCCTCCGGGCAGAGGGCAGACAATGCGCTATCGAACCTTCCCCAAGACCGACCTGACCGTCTCCGAAGTCGGCTTCGGCGTCTGGACGGTCTCGACCGGCTGGTGGGGCGACTACTCGGACGAAGAGGCGGCCCGCCTGCTACGCCAGGCCTTCGACCTCGGCGTCACTTTCTTCGACACCGCCGACGCCTACGGGAACGGCCGCGGCGAGACGGTCGTCTCCAAAGCGCTCGCCGATATTCGCGATCAGGTGGTCATCGCCACCAAGTTCGGCTATGACTTCTACAACAATCCGGAACCTCGCCCCGGGCAGCGGGAGTTGCCGCAGGATTTTTCGAAGAAGTTCGTCAAGTATGCCTGCGAGCAGTCGCTGCGGCGGCTCGCCACTGATCGCATTGACCTTTATCAAGTTCACAACGCGCGCCTCGAGCACATCCGCAGCGGCGAGCTCTTCGACACCCTTGAGGAGCTCCAGCGCGAGGGCAAGATTCGCTACGCCGGCGTGGCCGTAGGGCCGGCGATTGGCTGGCTGGTGGAAGGCGTGGCAGCGATGAAGGAACGCAACATCCCGGCGCTGCAGATCATCTACAACCTGCTCGAGCAGGACCCCGGGCGGCAACTCTTCGCCACCGCGCGCGACTTCGACACCGGCTTCCTGGTGCGCGTGCCGCACAGCTCCGGGATGCTCGAAGGCAAGTACACCGAGGAAACCATCTTCGACGAGAAGGACCACCGCAGCCATCGCCCCCGTCACTGGCTGACCAACGGCCTGAAGAAGATCGAGCAGCTGCGCTTTCTCACCGAGGGCCGCGGGCAGACCATCGGCCAGGCGGCGATCAAGTTCTGTCTGGCCGAGCCGCGCGTACTGTCCGTCCTGCCCAACATCTACAACCGCGAGCAGCTCGAAGAATTCGCCCCCGCAAGCGACCTCCCCGACCTCACCGCCGCGGATCTCACCCGCGTCGCCGAGCTCTACGCGGGTAACTTCGGCATTGAAGAGCCGCCGATGCAGTTCAAGGGCCTGCCGCTCGACGCCCAGGAAGCCCAGGAAGTCCTCGCCGGAACACCCGCCGCCTAGGAGTCAGCCCTCAGCGTTCAGCTATCAGTCTTCAGCTGTCAGTCGTCAGTTTCTTTCCCCCCAGGCAGGGGCAGCCTGGGGGCTCGAGGCCTGAGCGCTCAAAGCGGATGGTTATTCGTAGCGGAGGGCTTCCACCGGCTCGAGGCGGGAGGCGCGGATGGAGGGGAGCCATCCGCTCAGCACGCCCACCAGGATGAGCAGGCCCGTGGAGAGCGCCACAGTGGCGAGAGAGATTTCCAGGCGAATGTCGCCCTGGCCCGAGGTGTCTTCAAACAACGGCCCCAGCAGCGGCAGTGTGCCCGCCGCCGCTGCAATCACCGGCGCCAGGATGATGCCGATGAGCCCGCCGAGCAGGGTGATCAGCAGCGCCTCGAACAAAAACTGCGCCTGGATGTGCCGCCTACGAGCGCCGAGCGCGCGCCGCAGCCCAATCTCGCGCGTGCGCTCGTTCACCGACACCAGCATAATGTTCATCACCCCCACGCCGCCGATGCCCAGCGT
>JACQTG010000262.1 GCA_016210895.1 Acidobacteriota bacterium | reverse complement strand
GGCTGGGGCGTCCGTACGGGGAGAGCTCGGGCGCGCTGGACGGCGGTGCGGGAGAGCGCGAGTTCGCGCACGAGTTCGATCTCCATGCGCGTGCCGGCCGCCAGTTCCAGGTCGGGGCCGCGCTCGAGCATGACCCCGATCAACCCGACGCTGGCCCCGATCAGGCCGCCATAGGCCGCTCCCTTCCCGCCTCCTACGGCCGTGCCGATGATGGCGCCTTGCAGGCTGCCGTGGGCGACGGCGGCGGCATCGCGGCTCTTGCCACCTTCTCCGCGCACCTTGCCTTCGTCGCCCTGGCGAACATCGTGGAAGCCGGCGCGACGGAGCTCGGCTGCGAGCGGCAACGTGCTGCCGTCGGCCAGAACCAGTTCGTCGAATTGCAGGTGGAGCTCCGCTCGACCTGCGAGCCGCCCCGGGCGCTTGACGCGAACAACGGTGGCGCGGACCGAGCTGCCACGCGGCACAGCGAGTTGTGAGCCCGCCCACAGGTCTTCGCGCACGGTGAAGTGGGCGTGGTCGCCGGCGCGGGTGGAACGCGTGTCGAGTGGGTCGAGCAGGGTCAGGGAGAGAACAGCGCCAGTCGGTACGGCCAGCGTGTCATCGGCGGCAGGCGCAGCCGGAGCCTGCGGAGACTCTGGGCTTTGCGCGAGCGCGGAAATAGGGAGAAGAGCTAGGAAAGCGACAGTGAGCCAGCTTGACCGCCGGAGCACGCTCGTCATCGATGTCCCCAAACCCGCCGTGGGCCACCCTGCTCCCCGGGTGGCGTACACCTTATCGAGATGCCGGGCGTGGGGTTGGGGATGTCCTGGGGATATTGTCGGCAGGGACGTCCACCGTTTCAGATGCTAGCACCTTGTCCGAGGCAAGCTGGTCGGCACGGACTTCGCGCCAGGCAGACGGCGTGCGCAGCAGCCGCAGCACCAGCGCCGTATGCAAGGCGTGGCCACCGCGCTGGGCGACGATGTGGCCGATGAGGGGGCGGCCGATGAGCGCCAGGTCACCGATCAGGTCGAGCGCCTTATGCCGGCAGAATTCGTCGGGATAGCGCAAGCCTTCGGGATTCATCGCGCTGTCCCGCGTCAGCACGACCGCGCAGTCGAGCGAGCCACCCCGAATCAGCCCCATTTCGCGCAGCTGCTCCACTTCCTCGTAGAAGCAAAACGTGCGCGCGCCGCTCAACAGCTCGACAAAGCTGGTCGGCGTCAACGTGAACCGGAGTTGCTGGTGGTTGATGAGGGGATGGGAAAAATCGATTTGGTAGTCCACGCTGAGCCCGGTGGCATTGGGGGCAGGATAGATGGCGATGCGGCGCGCCTGTGGGCTGGCTGGATCGCCCTCGACCACTTCCACCGACTGCACCACCTGCAAGTAGTGCCGACGACGCCGCTGCCGAACGCGGCCGGCGGCCGCGACCAGCTCGGCGAACGGGCGCGCGCTCCCATCCAGGATGGGCACCTCGAGGTTGTCCAGTTCGACGATCACGTTGTCGAGGCCGAACGCGTAGAGCGCCGCCAGCAGGTGCTCGGTGGTGGAAACGAGCACGCCTGTCTTCATCAGGCTGGTGGCATAGCTGACGCGGGCTATGTTGGCCGCGACAGCCTCGACGTGGAAGTTTTCGAGGTCAGTGCGCTGAAAGACGATGCCGCTGCCGGCTGGCGCCGGCAGCAAGCGCAGGCGTGAGCGAACACCGGTATGGAGCCCGACGCCTTCGGCTTCCATGGGCGTGCGAATGGTGTGCTGGTACCTCACGTCTGCGGCGCGCATCCTCAAACACTGGGCATCTGACATACCGAATTTGGACAATCTGCCAACTTCCCGTGGAGCAATATCTTAGACCGAGAGGGCCCAGCCGCAGCTACCGCGTGATGTGGCAAAAGTGCAACAGCTTCGTCTGATCCTGTTGAAAACTCCGCACACAGCGACCTGCTTCGTCTGCTAGTTGACTTCGCTTGCCTCTCCGAGGAAGATTCTCGGCACGCGTGCCGACCTTGGACGTCAGGACCGAACTCGCCCAAGCCCGTGACACCTTCCGGCGCCGCCTTGAGCAGGCGGGTGCTTCCAGCGTCTGGGACAACTTTCACGGCCGCATCGCGGCCGTACTCTCGGGAGGAGGCGCACGCGGGGCCTATGAGGCCGGCGCCCTGGTGGCCTTTCAGGACGCAGGCCTGCCCACGCACATCGTCACCGCCACCTCGGTGGGCAGCATCAATGCAGCGAGTTACGCGGCCCACTCCGACACCCTGGTGGGCAGCGCCGAGTCATTGGTCGAGGGCTGGTTCGACCTCACGCCGCCGGCGGCGGGCATCGAGTGGACGCGCTACGTCTGGATGCTGGCTGGGCTCATCGCCGCCTCGGCCGGCTTTGGCAACCTCATCAACGACTTCCTGAGCGAGCGGGGTTTCCGCGTCAGCCTGCAGGATCCCGCCCTGACGTGGTTCATGCTGGGCCTGGCCGGCACCGCCGTGCTGCTGCTCTATGACCGGCTGCCCTACCTCGGCTATCTGATTCGCAACTACTTCCGCCGCACCTCCTGGAAGCCCGACCGGCGCAAAGCGGTTCTTTCCCTGGTTGCCAATCTGATTGTGTGGGGTTTCCTCATGGTCGTGGCGCTCCAGTTCGAGCCGAAACAGTTTCTCGTGCTCCTGGGCGTCCTCTTATCGCTGTTCGTCCTCTATCGGCTGTTGCGCGCCCCGCTGGGTTTGCTCCTCCACGGGCTCCTGCGATTGCCTTTGCGGGCTGGATTGTTTGCCAGTTTCGAGCGCGGACGGCTACTGCGGCAGCGCCTGTCGGTGGAGCGGCTGCTCGCCTCGCCCATCCGCCTCATCATCACCGCCACCGACCTCGAGACGGGCACGGCACGCTTTTTCTCCAACCGACCGGTTGAAGAAATTGCCGCCGACCCCGGGGCCGACCCGCACTTCGTGCGCGAAGAAGTCTCGACGGCCGAGGACATCATTCGCACCGTCATTGCCTCCTCGGCCCTCCCCATTGCCTACGAACCGATCACCCTCAGCGGGCGGACCTACACCGACGGCGGCATCGTGGCCAACCAACCCATTCGCCCGGCCATTCGCCTGGGCGCGGATGTGCTCTTTCTGGTGATGATGGATCCACCCGAGGGCCGCCGCCGCGCGGTCAAGACTTTCATTGACGTCGGCTTGCGCGCGTTAGACATCCTCATGCTGCAGAACCTGCTGACCGACCTGAGGATGCTGAACAACATCAACGCCGTCTGCGAGCGCGCTGCGGGCGAGCTGGGGGTGAATCCGGAAGAAGTCGAGATCGACCTGGGCACGCGCCGCTACCGCTACGTCAAGGCCTTTACGATCCGGCCGGCCACCTCGCTCGGCGGCACTGTGCTCGACTTCGACGGCGCCACCACCGGCCCGGCTATCGTCCAGGGCTATCGCGACGCCAGTGTCCAGATCGAGCACTTCCTGGCGTATGCCCGCACGAGCCGCTTCGGCCGGCCCAAGCGTGTGCTCCGCTTCGCCCCCGAACCCGCCCCCCAACTCGATCCCTCCCGCCTGTCCTGAGGCCAACCAGGAAGATTCTGGTGGCAACGGCGTCTCGCCGGTGGGTGCGCGTAGGTGGCCTGGGTGCCGCGAGCAAGCTATACTGCCTGTCGGCCATGGGGTCCAAGGAAAAGTCCGTCGGGGCGCGGCTCTATCTCATTGATGCGATGAGCTACATCTTCCGCGCCTATCATGCCCCGATGGCGCAGCGACTGGCCTCCGCCCAGGGTGTCCCCACCCAGGCGGTCTATTTCTTCGCTAACATGCTGCGCAAGCTCCTGCGGGAGCACCAGCCGGACTACCTGGCGGTGGTGTTTGAGTCGAAAGGCCCTACCTTCCGCGACGCCCTGTTCAAGGAATACAAAGCCCAGCGGCCGCCCATGCCCGACGACCTGGCCGTGCAACTCCCCTATATCCGCCGGCTCTGCGAAGGGCTGCGCATTCCCATCCTCGAGTACGAGGGCTTCGAGGCCGACGACGTCATCGGCACGCTGGCGCGGCAGGCGGCCGCCGCGGGCGTGCAGGCGGTGGTTGTCTCCTCCGACAAAGATATGCTCCAGCTCGTCCGAGACGGCGTACGCGTCTTCAGCCCCACGCGGGAGAAGTTCTTCGACGCGGCTGAAGTCGAGGAATATTTCGGCGTCCCACCCGACAAAGTGGTGGATGTGGTGGGGCTGATGGGCGATGCGATTGACAACATCCCCGGCGCCAAGGGCATCGGCGAGAAGGGCGCGCGCAGCTTGGTGCAGGAGTACGGCTCGGTGGAAGCGGCGCTCGCGCATGCCGGAGAGGTGAAACACAAGAAGTATCGCGAGGCGCTCGAACAGCAGCGCGAGCAGGTTCTCCTCTCCAAGAAGCTGGCCGCGATCCACACCGATGTACCGGTTCCACTCAAGCTCGAAAGCCTGCGCCGCACGGACCCCGACCGCGAGGCCCTGCGCAGCCTCTTTGCCGAACTCGGCTTCACCACGCTGCTGCGCGAAGTGCTCCAGCCGGGAAGCGCCACCCCGGCACACGGCACAGCCGTTTCGAGCGCCGCGCCGGCTCGGGTCGTATACCGCGAACTCAAGAGCGCCGAAGACCTGAAGGGATTCCTTGGCCGGCCGCAACCCTTGGCTGTCTGGTTTGAAACCGAAGGCATGCCGCCGCTCGATCTGCGTCTTACCGCGTTGGGTTTCTCCGCCGAGCCAGGACAAGCTGCCTGGGTGGCGTTGGGGCCGGAGCGGGCGGCGGTGTTGGCGGCTCGCCCTTTCTTCGAGGATGCCCGCGCGACGAAAAACGTGCACGATGCGAAAACCGCAATCCTCGCACTTGCGGCGGAAGGGATCGAGCTGCGTGGGGTTGGCGGCGATACCTTGCTCTATTCCTACCTGCTCCAGCCCACCACGGCCAAGCACGGGCTTGCCGACGCCGCTCTGCGCCACCTGAACCTGGCCCTCTCCGGTGCCGTGACGGAGAAAGCCGATTTTGTGGCGCGGCTTGCGGCCAAACTCCGAACTGAGGTCGAAGCCCAGGAGCTGGTCAACGTCTATGAGACCATCGAGTTGCCACTCGCGCCCGTGCTGGCCGAAATAGAGCGCACGGGCATCCGCGTCGACACGGCTGGGCTGGAAGAGATGTCGGCGGCATTCGAGGAGGAGATCGGAAAGCTAACGACGCGCATCTATGCCCTCGCCGGAGTCGAATTCAACCTCAACTCACCCAAGCAACTGGCCGAGATTCTGTTCGAGAAGTTGAATCTGCCCATGCCGCGACGCTACGGTCGAGGCAAGAAGGTCTCGACGGCAGCCGAGGTGCTCGAAGAGTTGGCAACGCTGCATGAATTGCCGGCACGCGTGCTCGAATACCGCGAACTCGCGAAACTCAAATCCACCTACATTGACGTGTTGCCGGGGAAAATTCATCCGCAAACCGCTCGGCTCCACACCAGCTTCAACCAGGTGGGTACGGCCACCGGCCGGCTGTCGTCGGCCGAGCCGAACCTGCAGAACATTCCCATCCGCACCGAGCTGGGCAACAAGATACGGGCGGCCTTTGTCGCCGCGCCGGGCTGGCGGCTCGTTTCCGCCGACTATTCGCAGATTGAGTTGCGGGTGCTGGCGCATATGTCAGAGGACCCGGTGCTGGTTGAGGCGTTTCAGCGTGGCGAGGACATCCATGCCCGCACGGCCCAGGAAGTCTTGGGCGTGCCGCCGCTTATGCAAACCGCCGAGCACCGGCGCATCGCCAAGATGATCAATTTCGGAATTATGTACGGCTTGACGGGGTTCGGCCTGGGCACGCGCCTGGGGATCGAGCC
>JACQTG010000261.1 GCA_016210895.1 Acidobacteriota bacterium | reverse complement strand
TAATTCTCGCGCTCGTGCTCGTTCCTTTGCTGGCGAGCGCCTATACGGTGGTGCTGAAGAACGGGCAACGGATTGAAGCGCAGAGCCGCTCCTCGCTCGAGCAGTGCATCGTGAAGTTCACCGGCACCGACGGCCGCGCCTACCAGTTTCCGCTGGCCGAGGTGAGCCTGGTGGCGACGGCCAGCGCCAACCGCAGCCAGGAGCACAGCGTCTGGACCAACGAAGACCTGGAGCGTCTGGAGGGCGGCGCCATCAGCGTGCTCGGCAGCGCCCGCGCCGCGGCGGACGAAGGCGAGGCCGTTGAGGGCGAGGCTGGCGAAGAGTCGGCGTCGCAGCCATCCAAGGAAGAAACGCGCGAGTACTGGCAGGAGCGCCTGGCGCCGCTGCGGGCCGAGCTGGCGCAAATCGAGCAGCAGCTCAACCAGCTCCGCTCCAACCAGGGTCGCGCGGCGTCGAACACCCTCGACCTCAACACCGATGCGGCGGGCGTGGACGTCCAGGACACCCTCCGGCGGCTCGAGCAGCGCCGCACTCAGATCCAGCAGCAGATCGAGGACGTCCAAGCCGAAGCCCGTCGCAAGGGCGTCCCCGCCGGTTGGGTCCGCTAGGTCCGCGAGAGAGCCCCATGAAACGCGCACTGCGTTTGGCTGTAATCGTCTCGGCCGTGGCATGTGGCTTGTTCGCTCAATCTGCGGATGTAAGGTCCACCGCCGACATTTCCAAGGCGGGCATGGACCCGGAGCGATTAGCCAGAATTCCCGCCCGGATGAAGGAGTTCGTTGACAGTGGCACCATCGCCGGTGCCGTCACTTTGGTGGCCCGGCACGGTGTGGTGGCCAGCCTGGAAGCGGTCGGCTACCTGGACCTGGAAACTAAAACGCCGATGCGCACCGACAGCATCTTCCAGATCCGGTCCATGACCAAGCCCATTACGGCCGTGGGCATCATGATCCTGCTGGAGGAGGGGCGCCTCCTGCTCAGCGATCCGGTCGAGAAGTATGTGCCGGAATTCCGGAACCAGTTGGTGGTTGACAAACGCGAGGGAGAAAAAGTCCTGACAACCAAGAAGCCCTCTCGGCCCATCACCATGCGCGATTTGCTGACGCACACCTCCGGCATGCCCGGCGACCCCAGCCCTGATAAGCTGAGTAAAACTCTGGCAGAAAACGTCGCCACCCTGTCGCAAGAGCCGCTCGAATTCGAGCCTGGAACAAAGCTTCTGTATAGTGACCCGGGCTTCGAAATACTGGGACGGATCATCGAGGTCGCCTCCGGCCAGCCTTACGAAAAGTTTATAGAGCAGCGTATCCTTCGACCGCTCGGGATGAAGGACAGCTTTTTCTTTCCACCGCCCGAAAAGTACAACGGCATCGCCTCCGCCTACAAGCCGCAGAACGGAAAGCTAAAGAGGGTCGAGGGTTCCTTGAACCCAGATTGGCAAACCCAAGGGCCAGAAGCGTATGGCGCATTCGTCGCATCCATGCAGTACGCAAGACCATCGTGGGGGATGTTCTCTACGGCATCAGATATGGCTGCCTTTTACCAAATGATGCTCAACGGAGGAACCTACAACGGCGTGCGGATTCTTTCGCGCGCCTCGGTAGAAGTAATGACCGCCGTCCACACCGGCGATTTGGTGGCCGAGCGCTGGTGGGGGTACGGCCTGGGTTGGGGCGTTCACCGCGAGCGGCGAGGCGATAAGTTTAGCCTAGAATCGGCTGGAGCCTATGGACACAGCGGCCTCCGAGGAACTTTCGGCTGGGTTGATCCACAAGAAGACTTAGTTGGAATCTTCATGATTCAGCAAAACAGACTCGAATCCGAGGAGCCAGACTCCGTGCGCGACACCTTCATCGCCATGACCTACGCGGCGATTGCGGATGATCTTAAGTCCACGACAAAGGTTCCCAAATAAAATCGGCAAATCCGCATTGAGAGAGTTCAGGGGTGGAGCTCCAGTCTGTTCGAGGTGGACCGATGAAAACCAGAATGGCCGGACGGCTGTTTGTCATCCTGCTGGCCAGCCTCCTCCCGGTCGCGGCCCAGAACCTGGTTGAGTTCGAGAAGACGGTCACCGAGCAGACGGTCTCGAACGGGATGAAGTTCATCGTCGTGGAGCGCCACCAGGTGCCGGTGGTGTCCTTCAACCTGTATGCCGATGTGGGCGGCGTCAACGAAGAGGTAGGGCAGACAGGTCTGGCGCACTTGTTCGAGCACATGGCCTTCAAGGGCACCTCGACCATCGGGACGAAGGACAGCAAGAAAGAAAGGCAGGCCCAGGCCAAGATTGACCAAGCCTACGCCGCTTGGGCGGCCGAGAGCCGCAAGGGCGAGCGGGGCGACCCGGAAAAGTTGAAGCAACTTGAGGCTGCCTTCCGGCAGGCCCAGGAGGAGGCGGAGAAGTACATCGTGAACGGCGAGTTTGACCAAGCCATCGAGCAGAATGGCGGCGTGGGCCTGAACGCCAGCACGAACTCGGAGGCGACCGAGTACTACTTCAGTCTGCCCTCGAACAAGCTGGAGCTGTGGTTTTCGCTGGAGTCGGCGCGCTTCCTGGACCCGGTCCTGCGCCAGTTCTACAAGGAGCGGGAGGTGGTGATGGAAGAGCGGCGGCTGAGCACGGAGAGCCAGCCCATCGGCAAGCTGGTCGAGAATTTCCTGGCCGCCGCCTACCTCGCCCATCCCTACGGCCGTCCGGTGCTGGGCTGGCGGTCGGACCTCGAGAACCTGACCCGGGAACAGGGCGAGCGCTTCTTTCGCACCTACTACACCCCGCGGAACCTGACGGCGGTGATCGTCGGCGATGTGGACCCGAAGGAAGCCATCCGCCTGGCCCAGCTCTATTTCGGGCGCATCCCCTCAGGCCCCGAGACACAGCCGGTGTGGACGGTGGAGCCGGAGCAGGAAGGCGAGCGGCGGATCACGGTGTACGCGGAGTCGCAGCCCTTGCTGGTGATCGGCTATCACAAGCCGGGCATCACCCATGCCGACACGGCCGTCTTTGACGCTGTCCAGGACGTCCTGGCCGGGGGGCGCACCTCGCGCTTCTATCGCAGCCTGGTGCAGGAGAAGAAGCTGGCGGTGGCAGCGGGCGGCTTCCCGGGCTTTCCGGGCAACAAGTACCCGAACCTGTTCCTATTCTTCAGCGTGGCCGCCGCCGGGAAAACGAATGAAGAAAACGAAAAGGCGATGCTGGCCGAGATCGAGCGCTTGCAGACAGAGCTGGTGAGTGAGGAGGAGCTGGCCCGGGTGAAGCAGCGGGCTCGCGCCGATCTGGTGCGGGGCCTCAGTTCGAACGGCGGCCTGGCGGGGCAGCTGGTCTTCTACCAGGTGCAGACCGGGGACTGGCGGAACCTCTTCCGCCAGCTCGATGCCATTGACAAGGTCACTCGCGAGGACATCCAGCGGGTGGCCAAGACGTACTTCACGGAAAAGAACCGCACCGTCGCCTACCTGGCAGCGGAGGCGGCGGAGGCGGCGGCCAAGCCGTAAGGAGGCGGGCTCATGAGGCAGTCATGGTTTGCCGACCGGGCCGGGCGCCGCCGGATTCTCTCCCGGCTGGGGCTGGGGGTGGCGGCGGCGCTGGTGCTGGCCGGGGCGCCTCCGGGCGCGGCCGCTCAGAAGGACTACAGGCAGCTGCGTTACCCGCCCCTGCGGGACCTGAGGCTGCCGGGGGTGGAGCGGTTCGAGTTGCCGAACGGACTCGTCGTCTACCTGGTGGAGGACCACACGCTGCCGAAGGTCGAAGGGTATGTGCTGGTCAAGACCGGGGCGCGTTTCGAGCCGGCCGACAAAGTCGGGCTGGCCAGCATTCTCGGTCAGGCCATGCGCACCGGGGGAACCACGACGCGCCCGGGGGAAGAGATCGACCGCGCGCTGGAAAACCTGGGGGCTGGGGTCGAGACCAGAGTCGGCACTTCCTCGGCGACGGCATCGCTCTTCACCTTGAAGGAGAACCTGCCGCTGGGGCTCGAGATTCTGGGCGAGCTGCTGCGGGACCCGGCGTTCCCGGAGGACAAGATCGAGCTGGCCAAGGTGCAGCAGCGCACCGCCATTGCCCGCCGCAACGATGACGTGGGCGACATCGCCAACCGCGAGTTCAACAAACTGCTCTGGGGAGCCGCGAGCCCTTATGCGCGCCATCCCGAGTACGAGACCATCAAGGGAGTGAGCCGGGACGACCTGGTGAGTTTCCACCGGCGTTACTTCCACCCCAACCAGACGATCCTGGGGCTGTGGGGCGACTTCCAGCCGGCGGAGGTGAAGGCGCTGGTGGAGCGCAGCTTCGGGGGGTGGGAGCGGGGGGCGGGGGAGCTGCCACCGCTGCCGGAAGTATCGCCGGACTGGCAGGGCTCGGTGAACTTCATCCAGAAAGACGACGTCAACCAGACCAACCTGCGCCTCGGGCACGTGGGTGGGCGGCTCGACGATCCGGACTACTACGCCCTGAATGTTATGGCGGAGATTCTCGGCGGAGGCTCGTCCTCGCGCCTGTTTCGCCACGTGCGCTCCGACCTCGGACTGGCCTACGCGGTGGGAGCGGGCTGGAGCGCCCAGTTCGATTATCCCGGCTCCTTCTGGCTGTTCTGCAACACCAAGTCGGAGAGCACGGTGCGGGTGATTCAGGAGATGTTGAAAGAGGTTCGCGGCATCACCGCGGCGCCGGTGACGGCCGAGGAACTGCGGGTGGCCAAGGAGGGCCTGCTGAACTCCTTCGTCTTCAACTTCGACACCACGGGCGAGATCGTGCGGCGGCTGATGACCTACGAGTACTACGGCTACCCGCGGGACTTCCTGGAGAAGTTCAAGGCCAACGTGGAGAAAGTAACTGCCGAGGACGTGCTGCGGGCCGCGCAGAAGCGCCTGCAACCGGACAAGCTCGTCATCCTGGCCGTCGGCCGCCAGCAGGACTTTGACCAGCCCTTGAGCGCGCTGGGGGCGGTACGGACCATTGACATCAGCATCCCGCCGCCCAAGGTGGAGGCGGCCGCCATCCCGGCGGCCACGCCCGAGTCGCTGGCCCGCGGGCGGGCGGTGATTCAAGCCGCCCTGCGCGGATACGGCGGGTGGGAGGCGCTGCGAGGGGTCCGCGACCTGACGATGTTGTCGCGGATCACGCAGGTGACGCCGCAGGGAGAATTCACCTTGACCACGAAGACGTTTTTCCAATTCTTCGACAAGTTCCGCACGGATATCGTCTCGCCGTTCGGGGAGTTTTCGATGGTCTGGGACGGGGGCGCGGGGTGGCAGAAGAGTCCCCGGGGCGTGGGGGACATGCCCGGCCCGCTGCTCGAGAGTTTGCGCAAGCGGCTGGCGAGGTTCGTCCCGCTGCTACTCCTCGAAGCTGAGGAGGGCAAACGCACCGTGCAGCATTTGGATACCAAGACCGAAGACGGGAACGAAGTGGACGTCGTCCTGGTAGCCGACCAGGCTGGCGACCAGGTGCAGCTGACCGTGGAGAAGAAAACCGGTCATGTGCTGAGGGAGGTCTACCAGACAACCGCCCCCACCGGCCCGGTCGAAGAGGAACAAGTCTTCTCGGACTTTCGGGCCGTGGGCGGATTGACGGTGCCCTTCAAGGTGCTGACCCTGCAGAACGGGCAGAAGGCCAGCGAGAGCACGGTGGACAGCTACGAAGTCAACGTAGGGTTGGATCCCAAGCTGTTTGTCCGCGAGGAAGGGAAGTAAGTTCGGACCTCGGGCCGTTCCAACTTGATTGGCGCAGGAGCCTTTGTGGAGCGGGACAGCGCTTTCAAGTGGGAACGGCCCTAGGGACGCAGGGGAGAATCGGGGCGCTCGCCGCAGCGGAGCGAGAGCTCGGCTCCTTCGGCGGCCAGGCCGAGGCATTCAAAGAGGTTCCGCACGCACTGGCCGACGCGGTCGCTTCCGCAGCCCACCTGCTCGATCTCATCCACGAGGCAGCGGGCGAGGGCGGCAGCCTGGTCGGCGAGCACGACGGCGACGGCTTCCGGGGGGTCCTCGACGTGGGGGCGGAGGAGGCGGTCAAGCTCGGTGAGCAGGTCGGGCAAGGCGGTGCCCTCCAGGGTGACCGGGGGCAGCTCGTTCAAGAGCCGGCGCAGCAGGCGGTCGAGGATGGTCTGGGCGTGGGGGAGGTTGATGAAGGCATAGCGGTGGGGGGTGAAGCCGCCCATGACGCGCCCTATTCTACTCTCGAAGGGGCCCCGGGGGTTCGGTCGTTGACGCTCGGGTGGGGCTGGCCTACGATAGGAAATGATGGTTGAGTGAGGGAGGCTGGACATGGCCATGAGGAAAGGCCCGCTGGTTTTTATCCTGCTGCTGGTGGGGGTGGTGGGGCTGATCGTGGCGGGGGTGCTTGCGCAGCGCGTGCCCGCCAAAACGGTTCTGGAGCTGAAGCTCAGCGGCCCGGTGGCGGAAGAGGACTGGCCGAACCTGAACGCCCGCTTCTGGGAGGGCGAGGTCACCGTTTTCCTGGACCTGCTGGAGGCGCTGGAGCGGGCCCGGAAGGACGAGCGCATCGCCGGGGTGTCCCTCGAAGTCCAGGACGTGGGGATGCACTTCGGCAAGATGCAGGAGCTGCGGGCGAAGTTGGCCGAGTTTACCGCCAGCGGAAAATTCTGTACTGCCTACCTGGAGGAGGGGGACAACCGGAGTTACTACCTGGCCAGCGCCTGTCCGGAAATCTACCTGACGCCGACCAGCATGGTGAGCCTGACGGGCCTGATGGGCCATGCCACCTTTCTGCGGGGGACACTCGACAAGCTGCGCATCTATCCCGACCTCTACCACACCGGCGAATACAAGACGGCGCCCAACCGGTACACCGAGAAGCGGTTCACGCCGGCAGATCGTGAGGTGGTGACGGACCTGCTTACCGGCTGGCAGGGCCAAATGGTGGAGGGAATCACCCGTGGGCGAAAGCTCGAGGCGGCGGTGGTGGAGCAGCTCCTGCGGGACGGGCCCTACCTTGCCCAGGAAGCGCTGGAGAAGAAGCTGGTGGACAAGCTGCTCTACTACGACGAGTATCGCGACCTGCTGAAGGAGAAGGCGGGGGCCGAGAAGCTCAACACCGTCAGCGCCGAGTCCTACCTCGAGCGCACCTCGTCGCCGCGGGGCAGCAAGATTGCCATCGTCTATGCGACGGGGGAGATTCTTAGCGGAAAGAGCGGCTACGCCCCGTCGGTCGGCCGCTACCTGGGCTCGGACACCGTGGCCGGGGCCTTACGGGCGGCCCGCCAGGACGATGCGGTCAAGGCCATCGTCTTTCGCGTGGACAGTCCCGGGGGCTCGCCCATTGCTTCGGAGATCATCCGGCGGGAGGTGGTGCTGGCCCGGGAGAAGAAGCCGGTGGTGGTTTCGATGTCGGACGTGGCCGCCTCGGGCGGCTACTGGATTTCGATGTCGGCCAACAAGATCGTGGCGGATCCCGGGACTGTGACGGGTTCCATCGGGGTTTATTTTGGCAAGATGAATATCAAGGGCTTCTACGAACTGCTGGGGCTGAGCAAAGACTACGTGGCCCTGACCCCCAATGCCACAATCTTCTATCCGTTTGAGAACTTCACGCCCGCGCAGCGGGAGGTGATCCTCAAATTCATGCACGACATCTACGGCAACTTCTTGCAGGGGGTGTCGCAGGGGCGGGGTCTGCCGGTCGAGCAAGTGGATCGCATCGCCCAGGGGCGGGTGTGGCTGGGCGCCCAGGCGAAGGAGCTGGGCCTGGTGGATGAGCTGGGCGGGTTGGAGCGGGCCGTGGCCATCGCCAAGCAACTCGCCAAGATCCCGGCCGAGGAAAGCGTGGAGTACGAAATTTACCCGCGCCCGAAGAGTCCCTGGCAGCAGTTGGAGGAGTGGTTGAGCGTCGGCAGCGCGGGCTGGACGCCGCCGCGCAGCTGGCTCGACCCCAGCCGCTCGCCGCTCGGGCGCGAGCCGGTTTTGGTGCTGATGCCCTTCCAGGTCGAGCCCCAATAGAGTCCCTGGGGAGTTATCGGGGTGGGTAGAGGCCCATCTCCCGGATGGCTGCGGCCACGGCCGGCGGCACCAGGTCGTCAATCGGCTGGCCCGCCCGCCGGCGTTTCCGCACCGCCGTGGCGGAAACCTCCTGGACGTCCTCCGGCAAGGCCAGGGTGTGAATCTGCCGGCGAAAAGCCTCCAGTGGCCGGTCGCCGAACAGGAAAGCGCGTCCGGCACGGGCGGCCACTACGAGGTCGAAGCGAGCGAACATTTCCCGCCGGGCTTTCTCCGGGTTGCTCTGGTCCCAGGCCAGGATTCGCT
>JACQTG010000253.1 GCA_016210895.1 Acidobacteriota bacterium | reverse complement strand
GTATCGGCTAATGAAATCAATCGATTAGCCGTCTCTCCGGCTAGTCGGGTGGGACAAAAGTAGCAAGATTCAACTCGACCCCGGCTGGCTCCGCAAGGAAGAAGCACCCCCGGGGATGCCCTGGGCCGCCTTGACGCCCCCGCACGTGCGGGCTATCCTGTTAGGTTCGCTTCGTCTGCCCAGAGCTCTCTGTAGGACTATGCTCGACCGTATCACCGTTCGCGGTGCTCGCACCCATAACCTGAAGAACATTTCCCTGGAAATCCCCCACCGCTCCCTGACCGTCATCACTGGCCTCTCGGGCTCGGGCAAGTCCTCGCTGGCCTTCGACACCATCTACGCCGAAGGCCAGCGCCGCTACGTCGAGTCGCTCTCCGCCTACGCCCGCCAGTTCCTCGACCAGATGGACCGCCCCGACGTGGATGCGATTGACGGCCTGTCCCCCTCCATCTCCATCGAACAGAAGACCACCACCCGCTCGCCCCGCTCCACCGTCGGCACCAGTACCGAAATCTACGACTACCTGCGTCTGCTCTTCAGCTCCATCGGCACGCCCCACTGCCCGCGCTGCTCGAAGCCCATTGCCCGCCAAACCTCCGAGCAGATTGTGCAGACGATTTTGGCGCTGGAGCCCGACGAGCGGGTGATGATCCTGGCGCCCATCGTTCGCGGGCGCAAAGGCGAGTTCCGCCAGCTCTTCGAAGACCTGGCCAAGCAAGGCTTCCTGCGTGCGCGCGTGGACGGCCAGTTGCGCCCGCTCGACGAGCCCATCCCGCTCGCCCGCCGCCGCAACCACACCATCGAAGTCGTCGTCGACCGGCTGCGCGTCAAGCCCGGCATCGAGAAGCGCCTCGAGGCTTCGCTCGAAACCGCGCTCAAGCTGGCCAAGGGACTGGTCACCGTGGCTGTGGTCGAGGGCGAGGAGTCGCTCTACTCCGACAAGCTCGCCTGCGCCGACTGCGGCCTCTCCGTTCCGCAACTTGAGCCGCGCAGCTTCTCCTTCAACTCCCCCTACGGCGCCTGCCCCGACTGCCGCGGCCTGGGCTCGCGCTACAGCTTCGACCCGGCCAAGATTCTCGTCGACCGCTCCAAGCCCTTGTTCGACGGCGGCCTCGGCCCCGGCGGCTCCTCCACGTACTTCGAGCGCACCGTGCGCTACGCCGCCGACTCCTTCGGCGTGGACATTGGCCAGCCCTTTGACGAGCTCCCCCGCCGCGCCCAGAACTTCTTGCTTTATGGGGCCCGCACCGATGGCCGCTTCCCCGGCCTGCTCCGGATGCTTCAGGCGAGCTACGACGAGACCTCCTCGGAAGACTTCCACGCCTGGATGGAGCAGTTCATGTCCGCCACGCCCTGCCCCACCTGCCAGGGCAAGCGCCTGCGACCAGAAAGCCTGGCGGTGCGCGTGGGCGCGGGAAAGAACGGCTACTCCATTGCCGACTTCACCGCCCTCCCCGTCTCGGACGCCGTCAAGACACTGGACCGCGTCCGCCGCGCGCTCACCCCGCGCCAGGAGAAAATCGCCGGGCGCATCGTGAACGAAATCGGGGAGCGCTTGGAGTTTCTCGTCGCCGTCGGCCTCGGCTACCTGTCCCTCGACCGCTCCGCCGCCACGCTTTCGGGCGGTGAGGCCCAGCGCGTGCGCCTGGCCACGCAGATCGGCTCGCGCCTCCGCGGCGTCCTCTACGTGCTGGACGAGCCCTCCATCGGCCTCCACCACCGCGACAACAACCGCCTGCTGCGCACGCTAGAAGAGCTGCGCGACCTCGGCAACACCGTCATCGTCGTCGAGCACGACGAGGAAACCATCCGCCGCGCCGACTACGTCCTCGACCTCGGCCCTGGCGCCGGCACCGATGGCGGCTACCTGGTCGCCCAGGGGACGCCGGCCCAGATCGCCCGCACCGCCAACTCCGTGACGGGGCTCTACCTGACCGGGAAGAAAAAAATCCCCGTTGCCGCCCGCCGCCGCGCCCCCAACAACAAGTTCCTCACCGTCCACGGCGCCCGCACCCACAACCTCAAGAACATCGACGTGCGCTTCCCGCTCGGCCTCATCACCTGTATCACCGGCGTCTCCGGCTCGGGCAAGTCCACCCTGGTCAACGACATCCTCTACCGGGCGCTCGCCCGCAAGCTCTACCGCGCCATCGAAGAGCCGGGCCCGCACAAGAGCCTGAGCGGCACCGAGCACATTGACAAGGTGGTCGAGATTGACCAGGCGCCCATCGGCCGCTCCCCGCGCTCCAATCCCGCCACCTACACCGGAGTCTTCACGCCAATCCGCGAGCTGTTCGCCATGCTGCCGGAGTCGCGCGAGCGGGGCTATCGCGCCGGGCGCTTCAGCTTCAACGTCAAGGGCGGGCGCTGCGAGGCCTGCCAGGGCGACGGCCTGCGCCGCATCGAGATGAACTTCCTCCCCGACGTCTACGTCACCTGCGAGGTCTGTCGCCGCCGGCGCTACAACCAGGAGACGCTCGCCGTCCAGTTCAAGGGCAAGTCCATCGCCGACCTGCTGGAGATGACCGTGGCCGATGCTCTGCCGCTGTTCGAAAACATCCCGCAGATTCAGGCCAAGCTGCAGACGCTGGTGGACGTCGGCCTCGGCTACATCACCCTGGGCCAGTCGGCCACCACGCTCTCGGGCGG
>JACQTG010000260.1 GCA_016210895.1 Acidobacteriota bacterium | reverse complement strand
GTGAGCGTGGCGCCGAACTCAGCCAGGGCAATTTCGGTATGGTCGCGGGTGGCCACCGGCTCCTCCACCGTAGTCGTTCCCGGAGCATAGAGTCCGGCCAGCAGAATGGCTGTCTTCACCTGCGCGCTGGCCACGGGCAGCCGATACTGAATGGGACGCAGCGCGCCACCCCGAATCCGCAACGGAGCGAACTCGCCCGCCCGTGCTTCGATCTGTGCGCCCATTTCGGTCAGCGGCTCGATCACGCGTCGCATCGGCCGCCGGCTCAGTGAGGCGTCGCCCACCAGCACCGATTCGAAGGGCTGGCCCGCCAGCACGCCCGCCAGCATGCGCAGGGTCGAGCCGGAATTGCCCGCGTCGAGCTCTTTTTCGGGCGCCTGAAGACCTCGGAGCCCACCACCCTCGATGCGAGTGGCATCGGTACCGCGACTCACGCGGATGCCGAGCTGGGCCAGGCAGTCGAGCGTATTGCCGCAGTCACGGCTGGAGGAGAAATTCAGGAGTTCGCTGGTCCCTTCGGCCAGGGCAGCCAGCAGAGCGAGCCGGTGGGAGATGGACTTGTCGCCCGGCACCTGCACTGTGCCGGCCAGGGCCCGCGCCGGTCTCAGCTTTTTCTCCCCCATCGTCGAACTTCTCTCGGCCGCTCCTTAGCGATGGTGAGGAACAAAGGCATTCTAGCATTGCCGGCGTGCACCGCAGCACCTGCCGGGAGAAGGTGGAACGAGCTTCATTGATTTCAGCGGCCACTGCAGGTAAGATGCGAGAGGGAGAAAGAAGACCGGGCGTGAATCAAGCAGGAAGTCGCAAGCAGAATCCACTCCACACCCGCCGTATCGTCGGCACTTGCCTGCTCCTTGTCCTCCTGGCCGCATCCACGATAGCCGCCCGCGCGCCGTCTGCAACCGACATCATCCCGGTTGAGCAAATCCGGCCGGGAATGAAGGGGCAAGCCAAAACCATCTTTGCCGGGCGGGAAGTGGAAAGCTTCGACGTGGAAGTCCTCGGCGTGCTGCGGAATTTCTTCGGGCCGCGACAGGACATCATCCTGGTGCGACTGCTGGGCCCGCGGGTGGATTTCACTGGCGTGGTAGCGGGTATGAGTGGCAGTCCCGTCTATCTCGAGGGGCGCCTGGCGGGCGCGTTGTCACTGCGTTTCGGGCTGTTTACCAAGGAACCGATTGCTGGTGTCACGCCCATTGCCGATATGTTCCGCGCCGCCGAAAACCCTGTTCCCCCCTCGCTGGCAGAAGCGGACTTGCCGCTGCGCTATCCCCTGCCTGCAGACACGGCTGAGGCCCTCGGACTGCCCTCCAGCGCTTCGGCCTATTTGGTTCCGATTGAGACGCCGCTGACGCTGTCGGGATTCTACCCGCAGACAATTGCGCGCTTTGCCGACGAGCTCAGCCGCTACGGCTTTGTGGCCGTCCCGGGGGGCACGGCCTCGCGCTCCTCTGATCAGCTCTCGCCGCTCGAACCGGGCGGCGCGGTGTCCGCGGCGCTGATTATGGGCGACCTCAACATCGCCGGCACCTGCACCATCACCTTGCGCCGCGGCGACGAGCTCTACGCCTGCGGCCACCCGATCCTCGCCTTTGGACAGGTGCAGCTGCCGATGGCCCGGGCGGAAGTCGTAACCACGGTCGCTTCCCAGGCCGCTTCGTTCAAAATGGCCAACATCGGCGACCTCGTGGGAACGTTTACCCAGGACCGCCGCACTGCGGTTGTCGGGCGATTGGGCCCTCTGCCCACGATGATTCCGGTTGAATTGAGCCTGGCCGGGCTCCAGCCGGGTCGCGAACAGACTTTCCAGTTCCAGCTCTTCCAGCACCCTCGGCTCTCGCCACTGTTGCTCGGCTTGACCATCTTCAACGGGCTGGTGGGAAGCACGGAGTACGGCGAAGAAATCACCTACCGGATCGCGGGCCGCATTGAGCTGACGGATCACCCGGCCGTACAGCTCGAGGATATGTACAGCCCCGGCGACAGCGCGCTGCCCGACGCCTTTGTCGTCGCCAACCAGGTGGCGCAAGCCTTCCAGCAGGTCTTCACCAATCCCTTCGAACAGCCATCCATTGAGCGCATTCATCTGCGCCTGGAAATGATCCCGGAGCGCAAGAGCGCGACCATCCAGAACGCCTGGAGCGACAAGAGCGAGGTGTCGCCCGGCGAAACCCTCACGCTCAAGGTCGTGCTCCAGCCTTATCGCGGGCCGCGCCAGATCGTCACCCTGCCTGTCCAAGTCCCAGCGAACACCGCCAAGGGCGACCTGCGCATTCTGGTGAGTGAGGCCACACTGCTGAATCGTCTCACGCGCTCCTCCCTGGTGGATCCGCGCTTCGCGGCCAGCTTCGGCCCTCGCCCCACCAGCCTCGACCAGTTGATCGCCCTGCTCAACCGGGAGCGGCGCAACGACCGGCTCTACGTTTCTCTCTTTCAGCGCAACCCGACGATGCTCGTGCAGGACAAGATCCTGCCCAGTGTGCCGCTCTCCCAAATGAATGTGCTGCAAGACCAGTCCGCTATGGGGCAGGCCGGAAGCACACTTGTTTTCTATGACTCCATTCTAAATGAAGCCTCAGAGCCCCTGGATCAGGTGGTGTCCGGCTACCACTGGCTCCAGGTACGAGTGCGCTAAGAGGACCCACGGAGTGTGTATGCGTCGCTGGCTATGGATTCTCCTGCTGCTGCCCCTGACTTTGCCGCTGTGGGCAGAGACGACACGCTTCTGGCAGCAGAACAAGTACGAAGAATTCGACGAGGGGCGTGCCCGCGGCGTGGCGCTGCGGAGCGATGGTGAGCTGCTGCTGGCCCCGCGCTTCGTCGACCGCGCCGATGCCGGCCTGGAATACCTCTGGGCCATCGCCCAGGATGCTCAGGGGAATCTCTACGTTGGCGGCGGCAGCCCGGCCAAGGTCATCCGCGTCGATGGCAAGGGCCAGACGTCCACCTTCTTCGAGTCCAAAGAACTCGAAGTTCACGCACTCGCCTTCGACACCGCCGGCCACCTCTTCGTGGCCACCTCGCCCGACGGCAAGATCTACAAGGTCAACCCCGCCGGCGAGGCGCGGGAGTTTTTCCATCCCGACCGCAAGTACATCTGGGACATCGCGCTGGACGCTGCCGAGCGGCTTTATGTCGCCACGGGCGACAAGGGCGAAATCTTCCGCGTCGCGCCGGATGGAAAAGGCCAGGTCTTCTTTTCCAGCGCCGAGACGCACGTGCGCGTTCTGGCGCGCGACCCAGCCGGAAACCTGGTCGCCGGCACGGAACCCAACGGCCGCCTCATTCGCATCAGCCCGCAGGGCGAAGGCTTTGTCATCTACGAAACGCCGCGCAAGGAAGTGACGGCGCTGGCCTACGATAGCCAGGGTTACCTGTTTGCCGCCGCCATCGGCCAGAAGGCTCCACCCCTACCGATCCCGGGCATCATCACGGTCCCCTCCGTGGCCACGGCCACCGCGACGACGGTGGTCACGCCGCAGGGGGCAACCATGCAGATCATGCCGCAGCCCACGCCCCAGGTTACTCCTACGCCGCGCTTGCCCCTGCCTACCGTCGGCGGCAGTTCCATCTTTCGCCTCGCCCCCGACGGCTACGCCGAGGAGTGGTGGAGCTCAGAGAAGGAGCTGGTCTACGCGCTGGGCTTTGACAAAGAAGGAACGCTGCTGGCCGGCACCGGGAACGAAGGCCGACTCCTCGCCATCAACTCTCCTGTTCTGTTCGCCAACTTGGTCAAGTCCTCCGCCAGCCAGGTGACAGGGCTGCTGCGTGCCCCCGATGGCTCCGTCTTGGTCGTGGCGGCCAATCCCGGCAAGGTCTACAGCCTCGGCCCACAGCTTGAGACGGAAGGCAGCTTCGAGTCGGATGTATTCGACGCCAAACTTTTTTCCACCTGGGGCCGCATCCGCTGGGAGAGCCGGTCGGATCCGGCGCCCGGCAGCCTGAAACTCTATACGCGCAGCGGCAACACCTCCGATCCGGAGAAGAACTGGAGCCCGTGGTCGGAAGCCTATACGAATCCGGAGGGCGAGCCGGTCACGAGCCTCCCCGCGCGGTTCGTGCAGTGGAAGGCGGTGCTCGCTGCGCGGGACACGCGCACGCCCAGTCTGGCCAGCGTCGCTGTCGCCTATCTGCGAAGGAACGCAGC
>JACQTG010000258.1 GCA_016210895.1 Acidobacteriota bacterium | reverse complement strand
GGCGTGAAGGCCACGCCGACCAACGTCGCATAGCCGCCGTAGCTGCCACCCATGATGCAGGTCTTCTTGGGGTCGGCATAGCCCTGCTGGATGGCCCAGTTGACGCCATCGATCAGATCGTCGTGCATCCTGCCGGCCCACTCGCGGTCGCCCGCGTTGACGAACTTCTTCCCGTAGCCGGTGGAGCCGCGGAAGTTGACCTGGAGGACAGCGTAGCCACGGTTGGCCAGCCACTGGGCTTCGTTGTCCAAGCCCCAGACGTCGCGTCCCCAGGGCCCGCCGTGGACGTTGAGCACCATGGGCAGGTTCTTGGGTTCGACGCCCACGGGCAGGGTCAGGTAGCCGTGGATAGTCAGGCCGTCGCGGACTTGGTAGGAGATGGGTTTCATCTTGGCCAGCTTGTATTTCTCCAGTTGGGGACGGTTGGTGAAGAGCAGCGTGGCCTGTTTGCTCGTGCGGTCGTAGGCATAGTAGGAGACCGGGCCGTCGTCCACAATGTAGCTGACGAGCCAGGTCTTGTCCGCCAGGTCACGGCTGGAGACGCTGAAGTCGCCGTCGCGCACCTTCTTGAGGGCGTCGAAATCCGCCTGGAGCGATTTGTCGAGAATCTGCCACTCGCGGCGCGCCCGGATGAACTGCACCGCTTCCACCTTGCGCGTCCGGGGATGGACCATCACCCCGCCCACGTCGTACTGGGGGTCTTCAGCCAGCACGGTGGTCTTGCCGGTGGCCAGATCCACCTCGACGAGGCGCGCGGCATTGGCGTCGACGCTGGAGATGAGCCGGACGCCCTTGTTGTCCGGGGTGAAGCCCACCACTCCGCCAAAGGTTTCATCTGCGCTCCAGCGCTGGAAGTCCCGCCAGGGGTCATCGTTGCCGTCCCGGACGCGGATGAGAGTGCCGCCGTCGGGGGTAAAGATGTGCGCGGCGCGCACCTGGAGGTCGTTGTCGGCGGTCCAGCCGGCCACATCGCCGGGGTTTTCCGTGTCGAGCTCCACCGCCCCCGTCTTCAGGTCGATCCGGTGGACGTCGTGCAAGCGCCGGTCGCGAGCGTTGATCTCCACCAGAATCTGGTCGGGGAAATCAGGGTCGGGATCGTGCGGTCGGGCCTGAATACCCTGAAAGGGCGTCAGGTCGCGGGTGAGCTTGGTTTTCAGATTGGCCTGGTAGAGATGCCAGTTCTCGTCGCCCTCGAAGTCTTGCATGTAGAGGATGTGCTCGCTGTCCTCCTGCCAGAAGAAGATGCGGATGCCGCGCTTCTTGTCCGCGGTAACCACTTGGTCGTCCGTCTGGCCGACCGTGCGCACCCAGACGTTCAGCACGCCCTTGTCGGGAGCCAGATAGGCGAGCTTCTTGCCGTCTGGAGAGAGCTGCGGGGCGGCGCGTTCCGGATTGCCCAGCAACACGTCGCGCGGGATCAGCTCAGGCAACTGCGCCAGGACGATGCTGGGCAGAGCGAGCCAAAGTAGCAGTGAACACAGACTGAGGCGAACCGGATCCATACGAAACATTGAACCCTCCTCGAAGGAATGCAGACCAAACAACCCCTAGGCTACTACACTACGTAGTGGAGGGGAAGGAAGTTGCAGGGATTCGCCGAGTGAGGCCTAATCCTACGATTCTTCCTTGAACAGGCTAGAAGTGCACAATCTTGCAGTCAGTCCTACCCAGGGGAAGAGCAACTGGTTGATCAGCAAGCTTCTTCCGCTCTCCCTAACCCACTGAAACTGAACTAGTTTGTGGTTCTCTCTCGCCACTTGTCTTTTCTCTGCGGGCGGCATAGAATTTGATTGTTCCCGTCTGATACGACTCCCTCGAGGTGGCTTGTGCCGAGTCGCATCTGCAACACCTTCCGGATCAGTGCTGAGCGGAATCAAACCCAGCGCTATGAGATGCGGCTAGAGGTTCACTATGGGCGGACGAACTGGAGGCTGCGGGTTTTCTTTGTCGCCGCCAATCCCGAGCGCGTGCTGAGTCGCACCGCCGCAGCCATCCGCTTCCTGCAGCGGGAGGAGGAAAAGCTCTGGCTGTGGGGTGCCGATCCGGCCGACCGTGAGCTTTTGTTCGATGAGCTGCTCAATCAGGCCGAGTTCAAACTCGACCGCCGGCGCAACTTCCCCCGCGCGGCTACGACGCTTGTAGCCAGCTCGGGTGAGTCCCTGACACCGCTATCCCTAGCCGAACTCAAGCGCAAGCTGAGCGCCCGACTGCAAGCCTTGGCACGCCCTGCGCACAAGGCCAGAGTCCTGGCCCGCTCCGCCTAGACGCATCAACCGCCTTTTTTCGGGCTGACTCCAGACGAAAGACTCGCTGGCTCTGTGCTAGAATGAATTTTTGGCACCGGGTCAGCCCGCTTCATCCTCTAATCACAGGTGAGGGCAATGAATCGCGAGCAAACCATTCGAGTTCTGCAAGAAAAAGCTAATCGCCTGCGTGTTGATTGCTTGCGCGCCACCACCGAAGCTGGCTCGGGACATCCCACTTCCTGTCTTTCGGCCGCCGAGCTAGTCGCCACGCTCTTTTTCCACGTGATGCGCTATGACCCGCGCCGGCCTGACTATGCCGGCAACGACCGCTTTGTTCTCTCCAAGGGCCACGCCGCGCCCATTCTCTACGCCGCCTGGGCGGAGGCGGGTGCGCTGCCGGTGGAGCGCCTGCTGGAGTTGCGCAAGTTTGGCAGCACCCTCGAAGGCCACCCCACACCCCGCTTTCCCGGCGCGCTCGTGGCCACCGGTGCGCTGGGCCAGGGGCTCAGCATGGCCGCGGGGATGGCCTTGGCGGCTAAGCGCGTTGCCCAGGCCGACTGGCGCGTCTACGCACTGCTCGGCGACGGCGAGTGCGCCGAAGGGTCCGTGTGGGAGGCGGCGGCCTGGGCGGCCTACTACAAGCTGGATAATCTAGTCGCCATCGTCGACGTCAACCGACTCGGCCAGAGCCAGCCCACGATGTACCAGCACGATACCTCGACCTATGCCCGGCGGTTTGCTGCCTGTGGCTGGCAGGCGTTCGAGCTCAAGGGGCACGATCTGCGCCAAATCCTCGACGCCTTCGAGCGCATCGCCCAGCAGCGCGGCCAGCCAGCCGCCATCATCGCGCGCACGCTCAAGGGCAAAGGCGTCAGCTTCCTCGAGGACAAAGAGGGCTGGCACGGCAAGGCGGTGCCCCGAAACGAGCTGGCCAAGGCCCTGGCGGAGATCCCCGTGAGCGACAACCCGGGGCAGGCGGTGGAAATCCTGCCGCCGCCCGCCCCGGCCTCGCTGCCGGCGGCCACGGGTCGAATGGAAGACCCCGCCTACCAGCCTGGCCAGAAGGTGGCGACGCGGGAGGCCTACGGTAGCGCCCTGGTCAAGCTCGGCCGGGCCAACGCGCGCGTGGTGGCCCTTGACGGCGACGTCAAGAACTCCACCTTCGCCGAAGTCTTCACCCAGGCCCACCCTGAGCGCTTCTTCGAATGCTTCATCGCCGAGCAAAATATGATTGGTGTGGCGGTGGGCCTGGCCACCACCGGCCTCATTCCTTTTGCTTCGACGTTCGCCGCCTTCCACACCCGTGCCTACGACTTCATCCGCATGGCGGCCATCTCCCGCGCCAACCTGAAACTGCTAGGCACGCACTGCGGCGTCTCCATCGGCGAGGATGGTCCCTCGCAGATGGGCCTAGAGGACCTGGCGATGATGCGGGCGATTCCCGGCTCGGTCGTGCTCTATCCCTGCGATGCGGTGGCGATGGAGCGACTAGTGGCAGAAGCCGCCGACCACCAGGGCATCGTCTACCTGCGCGCCACCCGGCCCAAGACCCCGGTCCTCTATCCCAACACGGAAAAGTTCCCCATCGGTGGCGCGAAAGTCCTGCGGCGGTCGGACAGCGACGCCGCCACCGTCGTAGCCGGCGGCGTGACCGTCTATGAAGCCCTGGCCGCCCACGACGAGCTGGCCAAGCAGGGAATTGCGCTGCGGGTGATTGACGCCTACTCGGTCAAGCCGATGAACCGCGCCACGCTGCTTGAGGCCGCCCGCGCGACGAACAATACCTTGATTGTCGTCGAAGACCACTACTACGATGGCGGCCTGGGCGACGCCGTGCTGAGCGCGCTCGCCCCCGACGGCGTCCGCGTCCTCAAGCTCGCCGTGCAGGACATTCCCACCTCCGGCAAGCCGCAAGAACTACTCGACGCCGCCGGCATCTCCGCCCGCCACATCATCGCCACGGTGAAGAAGGTCGCAGGACGCTAGGCTACTGCGGGAAGGTCGCGGTCTCGAACATCTGCTCGGCCTTGATGACGTGGATGTTCGCCCGCGGGATATTGAGGGGATAGGCTTCCCAGACCGCATCGTGCTTCAGGGTTTCCAGGCGCGCCTCGGGGACGAGCCAGTAGGCAGTTCCCTCGCGCTCCTCTGACTCCAACTGGTAGTCCTTCGGCGTCTTGCCGCCCGCGTTGCGCGCGCTGGCAATGTCGTCGGCGAGTTTTTCGGCCACGCCCTGGTCGGTGATAACCACGTAGCGGAGGGTTTCCACCTGGAGGTACTTGCGGATGGCGGCGTTCACCGCCTCCGGCGTCACCGCATCGATCCGCTCTAGGTACTGGTCCAAGTAGCCGGGCGAGAGCCCGTAGAACTCGTCATCCAGTTTGTAGCCCACCAGCCGCGAGGCCGTTTCCCCCAGGCTCAAGTAGAGCACGCGCGCCTTGTTCTTGGCCAATTCCACCTGCTCCGCCGTCATCCCCGTCCGGATGAAGTTCTCAAGCTCCCAGGTGAGCGCCTTCATCAGGTGGTGGACGTACTCGTGCGCTATCGGCCGGATCCAGAGGCTGAAGTACTGGTGGCGTCGCGGGGTATTCGTCGGCGGGAAGAGCGCAAACGGGCGAGCCTCGAAGTGCTCGATGTAGGAGTAGTCGCCGTAGTTGTAGCCGCGCTCTTCGCGGATGACCTGATAGAGATGGGAGAAGCTGTCCCGGTGGGTTCCGAACCAGACATTGGCGACGTAGAGCGGCCAGTAGTCCGGGTCGCGGCGCGTCAGCGGCAGAGGGAAAGCGGCGTGGACGCCGCTGGCAATCGCTTTGGGGAGGCCGATGAGGGTGACGTGCCGGCCGGTAAACGCCGGCGGCGGCTCCACGGGGCGCGCGGTGAAGGGATTGGCGTCCTGGGCGGCCTGGCCGATGCCCGCCAGCGCCGCGACAATCTGTTGCGTCACCCCCGGGTCGCTCGTGCTGACCCCGATGACTACATTTTCGGGCCGATACCAGGTGCGATAGAAGCGCCGCACCGCCTCCCGCGTTACCTGCTCGAGCCCGCGCACCGTGCCGCGTGTCAGTTGCGCATAAGAGGTCCCGTCGTGGATGTAGTTGTCGAGCGCCAGCAGGCCCAGCAGCTCAATCTGCTGGAAGCGCAGGTTCGAGCGGATTTCCTCCAAGTTCTCCTTGCGCAAGCGGTCAAGTTCGGCGGCGGCAAAGAGCGGCTGAGTGAACAGTGGTCGCAGCACACGCACGATGTAGTCGCCGACCACTTCGCGCGGTACGGTCATTGAGAAGGTAGTGATTTCCTTGGCCACGCGCACGCTGGGATAGGCGCCTTCGCCCCACGGGCGCGTGATTTCGGCCAGTTGTTCCTTGGTCACTGGCTTTTTCGGGTCGCCATAGCCACCTTCGATCAGCAACTGGCCGGTCAGATAAGCCAGCCCTTCCAGCCCCTGCGGGTCGGCCGCCGAGCCAGCCTTGACCATGATCCGTACCTGCAGGAGCGGCGCGGGCGAATCGAGCGTCACCAGCTTCGGCGCCTGCGCTCCGGCGGGCCACGCCAGCGCGAGCGCAAGCAGGATGAGTTCCAGAGATTTTTTTCCCATGCTGCACCTCATTGGAAACAACGGGGACGCCTTCGATCCTCAGGGATTGGTCTTCGCGGCCTCGTAGGCCAGCGTGATGACCACCTGGTTCTCCGGCGTGAAATACTTCCGCGCAAAGGCATCGATGTCTTTGGGCTGGAGCCGCGCCACCGAGGCGAGCAGCTTCTCGAACACCTCCGGGTCGCGCTCGAAGCGGTAGTACCAGGCGAGATTCTGCGCCATCTGCGCCGGGCTCGCCATCGCCGCGAGAAAATCGTAGCGGTACTTGCTTTTCAGATTTTCGAGCAGTTGCTGGGCACCTTTCTGCCGCGAGAAGCGCTTCAGCTCTTCCACGCCCTGCTCGATATCGGCGATGACTTCGTCGAGGTAGGTGGTTCGGCGCTGCTCGTACTGCTCCTTGAAGAGCTGCGCGTCCAGGATGATCAGCCGCGGGTCGAAACTCTCGAAGCCCGCGATTCCATCCCCGAGGCCGAGTTCGCTGGCCGTCTGCTTCTCAAAGCGGAGCTTCTTGTAGAGCGACGCCGAGCGCGACACCAGCAGCTCGCCCAGCAGCTGTCCTACCGCCGTCTCCACCGTGCCGGTGCGGAAGGCCGGCACGCGGTAGGCGACGTGGAGCCGGGGGGCCACGTCGGCGGGCCAGGGCACGTGCTCGCGCTTCGGGCCCTGGAGGGGTGAAGCGGCCGGAATCGGAGGAACCGGCTTCGGCTGCCAGTCGCGATAGTAGGGCTCGACCTCGGTGAATATCTCCTCCACCCGGATGTCGCCCGCAATCACCACCACGCAGTTGTTGGGCCGGTAGTAGGTATCGTAGAAGGCGCGCGCGGCTTGGTAGTGATTGGGCATGTCGAGAACGTCCTCGTAGTAGCCGATGGTCTCGTGCCCGTAGGGGTGGTCGGGGAAGGCCAGCGCCAGTAGCTGCTCGCCCATCTTCAGCGTGGGGAATGTGGAATTCCGCCGGTATTCGCCCAGGACAGCCCCGGTTTCGGTTTTGAAGATTTTCTCGTCAAAAGCCAGCGACACAAAGCGCGCGGATTCAAGCTCAATCAACCCGGGTAGTTGTTCGGTTCCTACTTGGCGGCCGTCGAGATTATCGGTGAAGCTCAGCGGGTGATAGAACGTCACGTCAAACCAGGTCCAGGCGTTGTTGTGGGTCCCCAGCCGGCTCATCAGCTCTTCGTAGGCGCCGGGCTCCCCGCGGTAGGCGTGCCGAAAGAGGATGTGCTCGAAGAGATGCGCCAGACCCGTCTTGCCTTTTTCCAGTTCATTGCGCGCCCCGGCCAGCACCAGTGTGTTGTAGCTCACCACATTCTTGAATTCAGGTGTCTCGATGACCACCACGTCGAGCCCATTGGCCAGGGTCTTCTTGTGGATGGGGTAGGGAAAGACCTTGGTCGGTGTTGCCGCTGGATCGGCCGCCGCTGCGGCTTGGCTGCTCACAGCGATCAGTGTGGCCAGGAGGAGAATTCGGAATAAGTGGTCTGATTTGCCCGAATAGAAGGTCATTTTTCACCGCCTCTTCGTATCCTAGCATTCGCCCTTGTGGCTGACAATCGCTCACCGGCAGACGCGCTCGACCACAAACTCAACCACTTTTTCGACATTCACGTCCGTGGCGACCTGCGCCGCGCCGGGTTCGTCCCACTGGGCGCGCACGCGACCCCGCTCGGCGTCGCTGGTCTCGATGCGCAGCCGCGCGCGCCGCCAGGTGAACCACTCGGGGTGGATGGGGGAGGTTACGGCCGCCGGGTCGTGCAGGTAGCCGCCGTTGATGCCGAGATGCTGGAGGTGAAAGTCGAAATAGATGACGGTGAACTCGCGCACGAACTGAAACACCGACGAGTCGCGCTCCTGGGCGAGCTCTCGCATCCGGGGGCGCGTGAGGATGAGTTTTTCCGTCACGTCGAGCGGCACGAAACGCAATGGAATCCCGGAGGCAAAGACCACCGCCGCCGCCTCCGGGTCCACCCATAGGTTGAACTCTGCGTAGCGAGTGGTGTTGCCGGGCACTGCCACCGCCCCACCCATCTGCACGATTTCCTTCACCTCGCGGAAGGTGGTCGGGTCGCGCTCGAGTGCTCGCGCCAGGTTGGTCATCGGCCCGGTGGCGATGAGGGTGAGTTTGCCTGTCTGCTCGTGGATTGTGCGCAGGAGCAATTCGTCTGCACCCATAGGCGCGAGCGCACGGGCGGAGCGGGGATAGAGGGCGCTCACGTTGCCCAGTCCATCGGTCCCGTGCACCTCGGCAGCCGTTTCGAGCCGCCGGGCCAGCGGCTCGGACGTGCCCGCAGCCACGGGCAGGTCGGCACGTACTTGGACACGGTCGAGGACGAGCAGGGTGTTACGCGTAGCCTTCTCGATGGTGGTGTTGCCGGCCACGCAAGTGACGCCGCGCAGGTCGAGTTCCGGCGAGCGCGCAGCCAGGATGAGCGCCAGGGCGTCGTCCACGCCCGTGTCGACATCGAGGACGATAGGAATCGGCACGCGGGTATTCTATGCGGAGAGAGGTGAGAAAGGCCCAAGCGATTTCTAGGAGGAAGAGAGTTCGACGGAAGGGGCGTGCGCCAGCAAGTGGCGCAACTGCGGCAGGGCCTCGCGCATCGCAGCCTCGCCGGCGCGAATCAACTCGTCCGCGCGCTCGAAGTCGTCCCAGCGGTACCGGCCCACGACTGGCTCTACGATCAGGTCGGCGTGCTCGCGCCAGATGGGCTCAGCCACGTCCTGAGCGATGCGGATGGACTGGCCGATGACCTCCACCAGGCTCTTGGGGTGGGCCGGCGGCGTGCCGGCATCGAGCGAGATCGCCAAGACGATGTCTGCGCCCAGTTCGGCCACCGGCTTGGTGGGCACGCTCCACACCAGCCCGCCATCGGCGAGCAGGCTGCCGTTGTACACAATCGGCTGAAACAGCCCGGGATAGGCGCAGCTCGCACGCAGCGCGGTGGCCAGATCGCCCGAAGTAAACACCACCGCCCGGGCGTGAACCAAATCGGTCGCTACCACTGCCAGCGGGATTTGCAAGTCTTCAAATTGGAGAGCGCGAAAATAACGCCGAATGAACGTCTCCATTCGTTCGTTCGAAGCCAGCCCCATCCGGGAGACGGTCCAACGAGCAAAATCCTTCCAGCGCACGCGCCGAGCAACGCGGGTGAGTTCTTCCGTGCTGGCGCCGCCGGCGTAGCCGCCGGCAATGATGCTGCCGACGCTGGTGCCGGCCAGGTAGTCAGGTCGCAGGCCGTTCTCTTCCAGAACCTTGAGGACCCCGATGTGGGCGATGCCGCGGGCAAAGCCGCCGCCCAGGGCCAAACCCAGCCTAGGACGCTCGCCTTCGCGACGCGGCAGGCGGGCATAGGCGAAGTCGCGGATGCGCCGCAGCGTCCGCCGCAACTCTTCGCCCAGGCCCTTCACGTCCACCGTCGCTCACCTCGCGCCCTCACCCAATTGGACACGCAGAAAAGCGAAAAAGTTGCTAGCGAGCCCGCTCTTGACGAATTCCGACCCTTTCAGTAGGCTGGCATTTCCTCGCGGAACGTCTTACCTCCGCTGCATCACAGGCCGTAGGTGGCAACACGCATTCAAACCATCGCCGTGCTGGGCGCGGGTGTGATGGGCGCGCGCATCGCGGCACACCTCATCAACGCCGGGTTCCGGCCCATCCTGCTGGACATCATTCCCACGGAGCTGACCGACGCTGAGCGCAAGCAGGGGCTAACACTCGACAGCCAGGCCGTGCGCAACCGCATCGTCCGCGCCGGTTGGGAGGCCGCCCTCAAGGGCAAGCCGGCCGCGCTCTTCCGCCCCGAATGGGCCGACCGCGTCCGCTTGGGCAACTTCGAAGACCACCTCGACTGGCTGGCCGAAGCCGACTGGATTATCGAGGCGGTGGCCGAAGACTTGGCCATCAAGCACAGCCTGCTGGAGCGGGTGGAGCGCGTCCGCCGGGCCGACGCCATCGTCAGCTCCAACACCAGCGGGCTGCGCCTGCGCGACATCGCCGCGACCGGCTCGGAGGCGTTTCGTCGCCACTGGCTCGGCACACACTTCTTCAACCCGCCGCGCTACATGCGCCTGCTGGAAGTCATCCCGATTGCGGAAACCGCGCCCGAAGTCGTGAATGGTGTCAGCGAGGTGGCTGACCGCCGATTGGGCAAAGTCGTTGTGCGCGCCAAGGACACGCCCAACTTCATCGCCAACCGCATCGGCACCTTTGCGGTGATGAACGTCCTGCGGCTGATGCAGGAGATGGACTTCACCATCGAGGAGATCGACGAGCTGACAGGGCCGGTGTTCGGGCTGCCTCGCTCGGCGACCTTCCGCACCGCGGACATCGTCGGCCTGGACGTGCTCGCGGCCGTCGTGCGCAACCTCTACGCCAATGTGCCCGAGGACGAGCGCCGCGAAGTCTTTCGCCTGCCCGCCTTCGTCGAGACGCTGCTCGAGCGACGCTGCCTGGGCGAGAAGGCGGGCAAGGGGTTCTACCAGCGGGTCGGGAAGTCGGGTAGCTCGGAGATTCTCACGTTTGACTGGAAGGCGCTCGACTACCGGCCGCGGCAGCGGCCGCAACTCGGCTCGCTCGAGCTGGCGCGCAACATCGATTCGCTCGCCGAGCGGCTGCAGACCTTGGTGCGCGGGCGCGACCGCGTGGGCGAGTTCTATCAGCGGCAGCTCGCCGACCTCTTCCACTACGCGGCCAGCCGCATCCCGGAAATCGCCGACAGCCCCGCCGACGTCGACACAGCGATGCGCTATGGCTTCAACTGGGAGTTCGGGCCGTTCGAGATCTGGGACGCGCTGGGCGTAGAGTTTCCGCGCACGCGCTGGCAGGAAGAAAACCGGGCAGCGCCCCCGCTGGTTGAAAAGCTCCTTGCTTCCGGAAAGAAATCCCTTTACGCACGCGGCGGTAGCGCGGCGACCGTTTTCGACCTTGCGGCGGCGGATTACCGCCCGCTGCCCGAGCGCCCCGGGGTAGTTTTTCTCCGGGACCTCAAGCAACAGACACGCACCATCCGCTCGAACGCCGGTGCCAGCCTCATTGATTTGGGCGATGGCGTCGCCTGTTTGGAATTCCACACCAAGATGAATGCCATCGGTGGCGACATCATCCAGATGAGCAACTTCGCCGTTGAGGAAGTGGGCAAGAACTTTGAAGGCTTGGTGATCGCCAACCAGGCACCCAACTTCTCGGTGGGCGCCAACCTGGTGCTCCTGCTCGTGGCGGCGCAGGAAGGCGAGTGGGAGGAAATCGACCTGGTCGTGCGCGCTTTCCAGAACGCCAATATGGCGCTCAAGTACGCGCCGCGGCCAGTAGTGGTAGCACCCCACGGGATGGCGCTCGGCGGTGGCTGCGAGATTGTGCTCCTCGGGACGCGCGTGCAGGCGGCGGCCGAACTCTACATCGGGCTGGTCGAAGCCGGGGCGGGATTGATTCCGGCGGGCGGCGGCACGAAAGAGATCGTGCTTCGGTCAGTCGACGCGGCGCAGTCGGAGCTCGAGCGCTACCACCATCTTCGCCATGCCTTCGAGACGGTGGCGATGGCCAAAGTCTCCACCAGCGCCGAAGAAGCCCGGCAACTGGGCTTTCTGCGCGAAGGCGACCTGGTGACGATGAACCTCGACCGGCTGGTGGCCGACGCCAAAGAGACGGTCCTGGCGCTGGCCCGTGGCTACCG
>JACQTG010000256.1 GCA_016210895.1 Acidobacteriota bacterium | reverse complement strand
CCTCCGGCGCGTCGATCATGTCCGCGCTCGCCACCAGTTCCATGGCGCGGCCCAGGCCGACCAGTCGCGACAAACGCTGCGTGCCGCCGTAGCCGGGGATGATGCCGAGCTTGACCTCGGGCTGGCCCAGCCGAGCGTTTTCCGAAGCGATGCGCAGGGCACAGGCGAGCGCCAGCTCGCAGCCGCCACCCAGGGCGTAGCCGTTGACGGCGGCAATGAAGGGCTTGGGCGAACGCTCGATGCGGTTGAACACCTCCTGGCCGTAGAGGCCATAGTCGCGCCCGGCCACGGGTGAGAGCTGCGCCAGCTCGTTGATGTCGGCGCCGGAGACAAAGGACTTCTCGCCCGCGCCGGTCAGGATGGCGACGCGCACGGCCGCGTCGGCGGCGACGTCGGCCACGCAGTCGTTCAACTCCTCCAGCGTGCGCCGGTTGAGCGCGTTCAAGACCTTGGGGCGGTTGAGGGTGATATAGGCAGTCTGGTTGCGTTTTTCGTAGAGCAGATTCTCGTAGGGCATGGTGACCTCACTGAGCTCGCGGCGGAAACGCCGCGGTTGAGTGCAGCGCAAGCATAGCCCACAGAGGAACAGAACGAAAATTGAAAAGCGAAACCGATGAGAGCGGGTGCCCCGCCCCGAAGTCTCGGGGCGGGGCAAACTCCGCACCTCTCCCAGGCCGCTTGGGGGGTTCGCGTTGACTTGGCTGTACCCGCGGCCTAAGATAGCCGCACACTCATAGGGTTCTCCGTTGATTGGCGAGACTGTCTCCCACTACCGCATTCTGGAAAAACTTGGCGGTGGCGGTATGGGTGTTGTTTACAAGGCCGAAGACACGAAGCTTGGCCGACCTGTTGCCTTGAAATTCCTGCCCCAAGAGTTAGTCCGCGACCGCCAAGCCCTGGAACGCTTCCAACGCGAAGCGCGCGCCGCCTCAGCCCTTGATCATCCCAATATCTGCACCATCTACGAGATTGGTGACCACGAGGGTCAGCCCTTCATCGCCATGCAGTACCTGGAAGGCAAGACGCTCAAGCACGGGATTGAGGGCAGGCCACTCCTGATCGAGCAAGTGCTGGAGCTGGGCATCCAGATCGCCGACGGGCTGGATGCGGCACATTCGCAGGGCATCGTCCACCGGGATATCAAGCCCGCCAACATCTTCCTCACGCGGCGGGGCCAAGCCAAGATTCTCGACTTCGGCATCGCCAAACTAGTTCCCCAACGGAGCATGGCGGAAGCCGTTGGCGTCTCGTCGGTGCCCACTGCGGGGACGGCAGAAGAGCATCTGACCAGCCCGGGCGTGGCCCTGGGCACAGTGGCGTACATGTCGCCCGAGCAAGCACGCGGTGAGGAACTCGACGGGCGCACCGACCTTTTCAGCTTCGGTGCTTTGCTTTATGAGATGGTGACAGGGCACCAGGCATTTGCCGGCAACACCACTGCCGTTGTCTTTGATGCCATTCTGCACAAAACCCCCACGGCTCCCGTGCGCTTGAACCCGGAAGTGCCACCCAAACTGGAAGAGATCATCAACAAGGCGCTGGAGAAGGACCGGGAGCTGCGCTACCAGAGCGCTGCTGAACTCCGCGCTGACTTGAAGCGTCTGAAGCGCGACACGGATTCCAGCCGGGCCATTGCCGCTGCCACAGCGCCGAGCGGCACGACCCCGGTCGCGGTTACTCCGCCGGCTCCTGCCCCCGGCACCACAACTGTTGCCGTGGCAGCCGCCCGCAAACACTGGAAATAGATTCTCCCGGCTGCGGCCGCGGTCGTTTTCTTAACGGTTGGCTTGTTCTTCTACTTCCGCCGGGCTGAAGCCCTGACCGAGAGCGACTACGTGCTCTTGGCCGACTTCGTCAACACCACTGGCGACGCGGTCTTCGACGGCACCTTGAAGCAAGCCCTGGCGGTGAAACTCGAAGAATCACCCTTCTTGAACATTGTTCCAGACGCGCGGGTACGCGAAACCCTTAAGTTGATGAACCGCCCTGCAGAGGAGCGCATTACGGGCGGCGTGGCGCGGGAAATCTGCGAGCGCCAGGGCATCAAAGCGATGCTGGAAGGTTCGATAGCCGGCCTGGGCACCAACTATGTGATCACCCTGAACGCGATGAACTGCCGCACCGGGGATTCGCTGGCGCGCGAGCAGGTCGAAGCCGCGAGCAAAGAGGAAGTCCTAGGCGCATTGGACAAGGCTGCCTCGCGCCTGCGGGGGAAGCTGGGCGAGTCGCTCAGCATGGTCGAGAAATACGACACTCCGATCGAGCAGGCTACCACCTCCTCGCTCGAAGCCCTGAAGGCCTTCAGCCTGGGGGACGCAACACGCGCCACGGGGCAGGAACCCCAAGCCATCCCGTTTTACAAGCGTGCCATCGAGCTCGATCCCACGTTCGCCCTCGCTTACGCCCGCCTAGGCACGGTCTATGGCAACATCGGCGAGAGCGAACTTTCTGAGGAGTACCGCAAGAAGGCTTTTGAACTGCGCGACCGCGTCAGCGAGCACGAGAAGCTCTACATCACCGCCCACTATTTCAACAGCGTCACCGGAGAAATTGACCAGGCCCGCGAGACCTACGAGCTCTGGACGCGAACCTATCCGCGCGACAGCACTCCCTACAACAACCTAGCCGTTATCTACAATGAGCTCGGCCAGTACGAGAAGGTCATCGAGGCCGCCAACGAAGCCAACCGCCTCGAACCGAACTCGCCCTTCCCGTATTCCAACCTCGCCGGTGCGTATATGGCGCTGAATCGCTTCGAGGAAGCTAAGGCGATCTGCGAGAAGGAAATTGCCCAAGGGATAGACGATGGGTACGCACACGTTACCCTCTATCAGATCGCCTTTATCCAGGGCGAGCGGGCGGCGATGGAGCAACACGCCCGCTGGGCCGCCGGGAAGGTGGAGGAAGGTTGGATGCTGTTCACGCAGGCCGAGGCCGCCGCTTTCTACGGGAAGCTCAAAGAAGCTCGGCAACTCTACGGCCGCTCCATCGAGATTATGCAGCGCTACGGCATGAAGGAGCCTGCGGCGGGCGGCCGATCTCTCCAGGCGGGGAATGAGGCCCGGGTCGGCAATTACCAGCAGGCTCGCGAGGGCGTCCGGGCGGCGCTCGCTATGTCCCCTGGCCGTTGGGCGAAAATGGGCGCCGCCATCACCCTGGCACTTGTTGGCGACCTGGCGCAGGCCGAATCCCTGGTCAACCAACTCGCCAACCGCTTCCCAAAGACGGATCTGCTGTTCAATGCCCGTGACCTCCCCTCCCTGCGGGCCCGCATCGCGCTCCAGCGGGGCAATCCCACCGAGGCGATTGAACTACTCCGGCCCGTCGCCTCTTACGAGCTAACCGAGGGTGGGGGCGTGATTTTCGTCCGCGGCCAAGCCTACCTGCGGGCAGGCAAAGGAGCAGAAGCCGCCGGCGAATTCAAGAAAGTCCTTGACCACAGAGGGCTCAACCCGATTGGCCTGGGTTACCCGTTGGCCCACCTTGGCCTGGCGCAAGCCTACGCGATGGCCGGCGATACGGCCAAAGCCCGCACCGCCTACCAGGATTTCTTCGCTCTGTGGAAAGATGCCGACCCCGATATCCCCATCCTGCAGGAAGCCAAGAGAGAGTACGAAAAGCTGAAGTAACACGCAGAAGCGGGTGCGGAGCTCATCGCTTGACGGCGATGGCTTGCAGCTCGAACCGTCCGCCACGCAAGAGCTGCCCGGAGCCGATGAAGGCCCGCGCGGGAAAGGCCCCGGAAAAATAGGTGCGGTAGACGGCGTTGAACGGCTCGTAGAGGGAAAGGTCGGGGCAGAAGACCTGGACCGAGACCAGGTCATCCATCGTCATCCCCGCTTCCGCCAGCGTCGCCTGGACGCCGTCGAGCAGCAGACGAATTTCCGCCTCCACGTGCGCGGGCGGCTTGCCGGTCTTCGGATCGATGCCAATGCGTCCGGCCAGGTAGAGCGTGTCGCCGACGAGTACGGCGTCGCTGAAGGGCGCCTGCACGGGGCGCTGGGGCAAGTTGATGTGGCGGCGGGGCGGCTCCTCAGAGGAATAGCTGGCTAGTATTCCCAGGACCAAGACACTCCCTACGAGGGACAAGCTGGATTTCATCGTTTCCTCCCGTCGGCTTCGAATCTGGGACCGGCGTGGAACCCGTTTTTCTGGACCGCGCGCCCCGCTAGCTCGTGAACTGCAAGTTCATCGGTTTGGGATTCTTGGGGTCGGAGTAATCGTAGAAGCCACGGCCGGCCTTGCGGCCGTGCCAGCCGGCGGTCACCATGCGCCGCATCAGCGGCGGCGGGGCAAAGCGGGTCT
>JACQTG010000252.1 GCA_016210895.1 Acidobacteriota bacterium | reverse complement strand
GCTGGCAAGCGCAACGGTCGCATCGCAGAAGACTCGCCGATCGTGGGCTACTACCCGTTTCGGATCGGCGACGATGACCGGCGGTTCGACGCCCGGGTGGAACTCGCCTGGTGTGAGCGGCGGATCCGGGAAATTGCCGGTGAGCCAGGCCACAACCGCGAGGAGCGTGACCTGCGCGCCGTCCGCGAGGAGTTGCGCCAGCTCGGCATGCAGCGCGCCGAGTCCTGGGGCTGGATCTACACCTATACCTATGCGAAAAGCATCGGCGTGCAGCTCCTCGCCACTACGCCAGGCCTGCGCTACTGCATCGTGCGCCCGGCTATTGTCGAATCCGCCCTCCGCTTTCCCTTCCCTGGCTGGAACGAGGGCTTGACCACGTCGGCGCCGCTCGTGCTCATGGGCGGCGAAGGCGTCAAGAGCTGGCCCGTGCGGCGGGACGGCCCGCTCGAAATCATCCCCGTTGACATGGTTGCCTCAGGGATCTTGGTCGCCACGGCGGCCATGCTGCGCGGAAAGAATGAACCCGTCTACCACTTGGCTACCGCGTACGACAATCCGGTGATGCTGCCGCGGCTGGTGGCCTTCCTGGGTATGAATGCGCGCTACAAGCACAAGCGCAGGAAAAGCGGCAGCCGCCTGGCCAATCTGTGGAAGACCTACGTCGAAACCCAGGTGGTAACCGTCGAGCAGCTCCAGGCGCAGCGGGCGCGCCTGCATCGTGGGCTCGATTTCCTGCACGCCATGCTCAATCTGTTAAAAGTGATTGCGGGCCGCAAGCGCGTCGAGCCCTACCTGCGCAGCCTGCGCACCACGCGCCGACAGATTCGCCAGCAGGAACAGACGGTGGACAAGTTTCTCCCCTTCATGATTCACAACAGCTTTATCTTCGAGACGGGAAACATCCGCGAGGCCTATAACCGCCTGACCGACGAAGATCGGGACCGCCTGCCTTGGGACCCGGAGCAGATTGACTGGGCCGACTACTGGGTCAACATCCACACCAAAGGGATCGAGAAGTGGATCCGTCCGGTCTTCGCGAAGCAGGGGAAAGCGCCGGCGGACGCGGCCTGAGAGATTGCACGCCGGATGAAGAAGTTTCTGGTTACGGGCGCGACCGGCTTTCTCGGCCGCCGCCTGATCGAGCGGCTCCTGACGCAACTGGCAAACGACCCGGATGCCGCACCCATCCGCGTCCTCGCGCGCGGCGCCCATCCCTGGCAAGAGGACCGCAGAGTTGAAGTCGTCGACGGGGACATCTGTGACCCCCGGGCAGTGGACCGCGCCGTGGCCGGTGTCGCGGGCATCTTTCATCTCGCGGGCTTCGTCAGCCGCCACCCGGCCCAGGCGGCGCGGCTCTACGAGACCCACATCCGCGGCACACAGAACGTCTGCGCGAGCGCGCTGCGCCACGGCCAGCCGCGCATCGTACTTTGCTCTTCCTCGGGAACTATCGCCGCCAGCCGCCAGCCAGTCATGCACACGGAGGATTCCCCTTTCACTTATGAAGTCGTAGGCCACTGGCCCTACTACCTGAGCAAGATTTATCAGGAAAAACTCGCGCTCGCGTATCACGCCCACGGCGGTCTCCCGGTTGTGGTGGTGTGCCCGAGCTTGATCTTGGGCCCGGGAGATGAGCGGCTGTCTTCGACAGCGGACGTGCAGATGTTTCTCGATGGTAGCATTACCAATGTTCCCTCAGGGGGATTGAACTTCGTGGATGTGCGCGATGCGGCTGACGGCTTCATCCGCGCGATGGAGGTGGGAGTCCCGGGTCGACGCTATCTCCTCGGGGCTTACAACCTGACCATCAAAGAGTTCTTCGCTCTCCTTGAGCGGCTCTCGGGCGTGCGCGGACCGCGCTGGGAGTTGCCGGAGCCCTGGGCGCGGCGCGGCGCCGCCCTGCTGCGTAGGCTGTACAGTATGGTGGGGCGGAGGTTCCCGCTCGACGATGTCACGGTCGAGATGGCTTATCGTTTCTGGTATTTTGACAATGCGCGCGCGCGGGCGGAGTTGGGCTTTGCCCCGCGTTCGGCCGAGGAGACGATTCGCGACACGATAACCTATCTGCGGAAACGCAACTCCCGTCCGGGGAAGGCCGGGCCGTGAACAACTACAGCCGAACAGGATCAGCAGCAGGTCCGATCGCGGTCATTGTCAATCCGCGCGCGGCCAACAACCGCACGGCACGTGCGTGGGCGGGACTGCGCGCTCAGTTGGAGGCTCGGCTGGGTCCGCTTTCCGTGTTCGAGACCGCTGCCCCAGAACACGCGACCGAGCTCACGCAGGCAGCTTTGCGGCAGGGCTGCAAGACCGTCATCGCCGTTGGCGGTGATGGCACCATCAGCGAGGTGGCCAATGGCTTCTTCCACGAAGACGGGCCTCTGGCGCCGGATGCGGTCCTGGGCATCATCCCCCAGGGAACCGCCTCCGATTTCCAGCGTGCGCTCCGCATTCCGGCACGCCGCGAAGCCGCCGTTGAGATTATCCGCCAGGGACACGCCCAGCGAATCGATCTCGCCCGCGTCCGGTTCCACACCCGCGAAGGACGGAGGGCGCACCGCTACGGCGTCAACATCACCAGCTTCGGCATGGGCGGGGCGGTGGCGGCGCGGATGAACCGTTTGTCCAGATTTTTGGGCGGCAAACTCGGGTTCCAGCTGGCCACGGCGCTCACCAGCGTCGGCTTCCGCGGCAGCAGGGTGACGTTGCGCCTGGATGACCAGGCGCCGCGGGAATGCCGCATCACCAACATTGCCGTGGGCAACGGGCAGTATCACGGCGGGGGTATGTGGGTGTGCCCGCGAGCATTGCTGGATGACGGGTGGCTCGACGTTACCGTGATTGGCTACGTCTCCCCGTTCGAGATGCTCCGCGACCGTTCCGCGCTCTACAACGGACGGGTCTACGAGCACGCCAAGGTCGAATTCCACCGCGCTCGCTGCCTTGAGGCAACCGCGGAGGAGGAAACACTGATTGAGGTGGACGGCGAGGCGGTGGGACGCCTGCCGATAGAGATTTCGGTGGTTCCCCAGGCGCTTGCGGTATTTCTGCCGGCAGGTTGAAGGCGCCGGCGGCCACCCGGTCAGGCCTGCGCCTTCGAGCCCATCCAGACTTCGCGCAGGTTGGAGGTGTGGCGCAGCACAACCAGAATGAGAAT
>JACQTG010000255.1 GCA_016210895.1 Acidobacteriota bacterium | reverse complement strand
GTGTAGCGCCGCTGGGCTTCGGCGACCGGCAGGCCCGCGTGGTATGGCTCCGCAAGCGTGCAGGTGGAGTCTTACGGTTGGCTTACGTTCTGGACGCGCTCGTCCACCTCGACGGCGAAGAGCTGGTAGTCGCGGAAGCTGTGGCGGTGGTGGTAGCGCCGCCCACTCAACTGGAGGAATAACTCCGCCGTGTGGGGCAGCCACAGCCGACTGTGGTTACGCACAAACGTCACCGGCCGGTACTCGATGGCGATATGGTGCCGGTCGAGCTCGATCGCGGGGATCGGACTGACCAGATCAATCTCCAGACGCGCGATCTTGTAGCTCGTCGCCGAGAGCCAAACTCTCCCTTTCAGCGGAAGCTGGTAGAGCCCCGACCGCCGACGCAGCGAGGCCACCCGCGCTTGGCGGTCTTCCCGCTGGCGAAAATACACCTGCCAGGCGGCTTGGCCGTTCTCTGGGCTCAGGCCTTCGCACTGAAAGGCGAAGTCCTCCGCATAGATGGGGTGGAAGACCAACGCCATGGCGGCCAGCCCGGTGGCATAGGTGGCAAACGACTCCAAGCCGACGCGCCCGTTGCGCTTTTCCTGCACGGAGAGAGTTCCGGCCGGGGTCTTTTCGATGAAGACGACATACTCGAAGGTTCGTGCCTTGCTCGCGCGCACCTTTCCGGCTTCATCCACCCGCTCGGACTCCACCTGCTCGGTGGCTGTGAATCGCTGCAGGTTATCCACGAGTTCGGTGGCGTGTCGCTTCAGGGCGCCCACTACCTCCGGCTGGTTGCAGGAAACGTCGGTCAGAACCGGTGGGCGCACCTCATCCAGGTCGGGGGGCGCCCAGGTCGGAGCCGGCGGCACGGCCACCGCCGCGGCCAGGCCCGGCGTCGCCAGGACCGCCGGGGAGGCGAGGCTGGCCGGCTGAGGTGAAGCCTGCCGCTCGCTGCGGAGGCGCGCGAGCAAGCTTTGCGCTTCGGCAGCCAATTCGTGGTCCGGGTGCCGGGCGAGAAACACCTCTGCCTGCTCAATCGCCTTATCCCGCTCTCCCAACCGGGCAAGCAGCTCCGCCAGGAAGAAAAGCAGCGTGGGAGATTTGTCTCCACCCAGCTCCAGCGCCCGCTCGGCGTGCGCGCGCGCCTTCTCCAACTGACCTTCGATCGCGTAGGACCGCGCCAGCAGGTCGTGGCCGGCCCAGAACTGGGGTTGTACTTCGAGCGCCCGCTCCAAGATCGTGGTCGCCTGCCGGTAGTCCTGCAGTTGGAAGAGGACGGCGCCCAGAATCAGCAGGACGGAGCCGTGTTCGGGGGCGAGCCGGGTGGCCTTTTCCAGATGGGTGCGCGCCTTTCCCAGCTCGCCCAGGCGAAAGTACACCAGGCCCACCAAATAGTTGACCTCGGGATGCCCCGGCGCCAGCTTGAGCGCGCGCTCGAACCGTGTGCGCGCTTCCTCCAGGTTGTTCGCCTCCAGCGCCTTGAGCCCGCGCTCCACTTCCTTGCGTGCTTTCGGCGCCAACACCGGCGGACCCGGGGGGGCGGCTGTGCTCTTGACCGGGGACTCTGGCGTGAGAAAGACAAGCGCGTAGTTGACCGAGCCCGCGACCAGAACCTCCTCCCGCGCGGTCTCATAACCCAACGCCTCGACTTCTACGAAGTAGTAACCTCCGCGGGAAATTCTTCGAAAGACGGCTTGCCCACCCTCACGGGTGGGCTCAATCAACAGCAAGGAATTCAAGCCGGAGTAAAGACTCACGATGGCTTGATGGGAGAGAGGAACCCCTTTGACGTCGCGCACGCGCACGATCAGATTTGCCTCACGCTGAAGCTCCGGCGCAGACGGCACCCGGTCCGGGTTCTCAACCCCTGGACGCTGTGCCTCTGCGCTGATAGCCCAGGCAGAGAGGAAGAGAAGAAATCCGATCCTGACGCCCTTCATGGCCCCTGATCAGCCAGCCGGTATGGTGGCGGCCATCTTAGGCCGCACCGCGGAGTAAGTCAACGCGCGGCTGTCGAAGAACTTCGCCCTCGGGCACGCGTTCCGGCGGCGGGGTTCACGATGTTCGGCGGTTTGCGCTATAGTGAACCTTCTGTGGCGCAGGCATCCAAACCCGCCGAGCAACCCGCCAGCGGCGGGGCCGGCGAGATGGCGAAGGCCTACGACCCTTCGGCCATCGAGCCGCGCTGGGCCCAGGCCTGGGTCGAGCAGAAGCTCTTTACCCCCGAGGTCGCCGCCCAGCATCGCCCGCCGGACAAAGGCACGTTCTCGCTCGCCATCCCTCCGCCCAACGTCACCGGCTCTCTCCATATGGGCCACATGCTGGAGCACACCCAGATTGACGCTCTCATCCGCTGGCGGCGGATGCAGGGGCACCGCACGCTCTGGCTGCCCGGCACCGACCATGCGGGCATCGCCACCCAGCTTGTCGTCGAGCGCCTGCTCGCCGAGCAGAGCATCGACCGCAAGCAGCTCGGCCGCGAGGAGTTCGAGCGCAGAGTCTGGGCCTGGAAGAAGGAGAGCGGCGACACCATCAAGAAGCAGATGGTGCGCCTGGGCGCCTCCTGCGACTGGACGCGCGAGCGCTTTACGCTCGAGCCTGCTCTCTATCGCGCGGTCATCGAGGCCTTCGTCCGGCTCTACCAGGAAGGCCTGATCTACCGCGGGCGCTATATGGTCAACTGGTGCCCGCGCTGCGGCACCGCGCTGAGCGACCTCGAGGTGCAGCACGAGGAGCGCGACGCCCGCCTCTACTACCTCCGCTATCCCGTCGTCGGCACCTCCTACCACCTCATCATCGCCACTACCCGTCCCGAAACGATGCTCGGCGACACCGGCGTCGCCGTCCACCCCGAGGACGACCGCTACCGACCCTTCGTCGGCCAGACCGTGCGCCTGCCGCTACTCAACCGCGAAATCCCCGTCGTCGCGGATGCCTACGTGGACCCCGCGTTCGGCAGCGGCGCGGTCAAGGTCACTCCCGCGCACGACCCGAACGACTTCGAAGTCGGCCAGCGCCACCATCTCGCCCCGATCAACATCTTCGACGACGCCGCGCGCACCAACGAAAACGCCGGGCCCTACGCCGGCCTCGACCGCTTCGAAGCCCGCAAGCGCGTGCTGGCCGACCTCGAAAAGCAAGACCTGGTGGAAAAAGTCGAGCCGTATCGCCACGCCGTCGGCCTCTGCCACCGCTGCAAGACCCTGGTCGAGCCGCGGCTGTCGCTGCAGTGGTTCTGCAAGATGCAGCCGCTGGCCGAGCCGGCCATCGAAGCCGTCGAACGCGGCTGGATTCGCGTGGTGCCGGAAAACAACGCCCGTGTCTACCTCCACTGGATGCGCAACCTCCACGACTGGTGCATCTCGCGCCAGCTCTGGTGGGGTCACCGTATCCCTGTCTGGCACTGCGCCGTTTGCGGCGAGATGACGGCGGCGCGCGTCTATCCGGCCGCGCCCGGCCTGCCGCCGCCTGAGCCGCCACCGGTCAAGTGCGCCACCTGCGGCTCCGGCCGCATCGCCCAGGACCCTGACGTCCTTGACACCTGGTTCAGTTCTGCGCTGTGGCCGTTCTCGACCCTTGGCTGGCCCGACGAAACACCTGACCTTGCTGCCTTCTACCCCACTACGCTGATGGTCAATGGCTTCGACATCCTGTTTTTCTGGGACGCGCGGATGATCATGTTCGGCCTGCACTTCCTCCCGCGCCCCCAGCCAGAAGACCGCATTCCCTTCCGTACTCTCTACATCCACCAGATCGTCCGCGACGCCGAGCGGCAGAAGATGTCGAAGACGCGGGGCAACGTCATCGACCCGCTCGAGGTAACCGAAAAGTACGGCACCGACGCCGTGCGCTTCACTTTGGCCATCATGTCCGCCCCGGGCACCGACATCTCCTTGAGCGAAGACCGCATGCGTTCCTACCGTGCCTTCGCCAACAAGATCTGGAACGCCGCCCGTTTTCTGTTCGTCAACCTAGACAAGTACGAAACGGTGCACGGTAAGCTCGAAGACCTCTCTCCGTTAGCCTGGCGTGCAGCACTCCCGCCAGATCTTGATCTGGCAGACCGGTGGATTTTCTCCCGTTTGGATAGGGCCACCGCCTTGCTCAACCAAGCGCTCGACGGGTTCCGCTTCCACGAGGCTGCTCACGTCATATACCACTTCTTCTGGCACGAGTTCTGCGACTGGTACATCGAGTGGGTCAAACCCAGGCTGGCGGCCTCTGACCGCAAAGCTGCAAAGAACGCTTGGCGCATCCTCTTTGCCGTATTTGATGTGGCGCTCCGCCTGCTGCACCCGTTCATGCCTTTCATCACCGAAGAGCTCTGGCACAGGTTAACCGAACGTGGACAGCGGGGCTCTATAGCACTTGAACACTTCCCGAAGATACGCATTGAGACCGTTACAGAGTCGCAAATAGCGTACCAAGCCGAGCAGGAGATGGCGCTCCTGCAGGAGGCCATCACCGCGCTGCGGAATATCCGCGGGGAAATGAAAATCGACGCCCGGCGCAAGATCGAAGCGGCGCTGGGCTCGACCGAGCCCGCCGTGCTCGCGCTCTTCCGCGCCCATCAGGACACCATCGTCCGCCTGGCTCATCTCTCCCAACTCGAGTTGCGCGAAGGCCACCTGACGGCCGGCGGCGGCGTGCTCCGCACGGCCGCTCGCTTTGACGCATCGGTGCCGCTGGCCGCGAGCGACCGCGACGCCGAGCGCACCCGCCTGCAGAAGGAAAAAGAAAAGCTTGAGGCCGAGCTGGCCCGCATGCGCGAGCAGCTCGAGAACCAGCAGTTCCGCGCCCGCGCCCCCGCCGACGTAATCCGCGCCATGGAGCGCCGCCAGGCGGAGTACAATAGCCAGTACCAAAAAGTGATCGCCCTGCTCGGCACGCTGGAGACGTCCCGCTGAAGCGAAAAAAGACCTCTGCGCGAAAAACCAACCGACGGCCACGGAGGGCCTCTATGAGCACCCAGGCAAATCCCACCGCCACCCGCGTGGCGGTGGAGCACACGCTCGATTGGCGCGCGCCCGAGGTCACCTCGATCCTCGAGCAGGCGCTGGCCGAGGACATCGGCTCGGGCGACCTGACCACGGAAGGTGTGCTCCCCGAGCCGGTGGCCGGGCGTGGCAGCTTCGTGGCCAACGAGGTCACGCTCGTCGCCGGTCTGCCCATGGTGGCTCGCGTGTTCGAGCTACTCGATCGGAATACAAGCTTTCTCGCCTTCGTGCCCGAAGGCACCACGGTGAGCCGCGGCCGGCGCGTGGCAGAAGTCCGCGGCGACGCCCGCAGCCTGCTCAAGGCGGAGCGCGTGGCGTTGAACTTTCTCCAGCGTCTCTCCGGCATCGCCACCCTGACGCGGCGCTACGTCAACCGCATCGAAGGCACCAAGGCCAAAATTCTCGACACCCGCAAGACCACGCCCAACCTGCGCGTGCTCGAGCGCTACGCGGTGCGCGTCGGGGGCGGCTTCAATCACCGCATGGGCCTCTACGAGGCCATCCTGATCAAGGAAAACCACGCCGGCCTGGTCGGCGGTGTGGCCGAAGCCGTTGAGCGCGCCCGGCGAAAATACGGTCACGGCTATCCCATCCAGGTGGAAGTGCGCGACGAAGCCGAGCTCCGCGCCGCCCTCGAGGCCGGCGCCGACGCTCTCCTGCTCGACAATATGTCGCCCGAACAGGTCAAGCTCGCCGTAGAAGTCATCGCCGGGCGTGCTTGGGTGGAAGCCTCGGGCGGGATTCGCCTGGACAACATCCGCACCTACGCCGAATCCGGCGTCGACTACATCTCCGTCGGCGCGATTACCCACTCCGCGACAGCGTCGGACTTTTCCTTCGACCTCATCCTTGAGCCTCCGCCCGGCGCGGACGCCACCTGAAAGGCCGTGCCCGCGCCGACCCTGCCTGCCGGCACCGACCGCCGCGTCGACAAACTGCTGGCTCTCTTGATTGAGCACGCACTGGTCGTCTGCTCGGGAGCCAAGATCGCCCGCGAAATCGGCGTCAGCCGCTCGTCGGTGTGGCGCTGGGTGGAAAAGCTGCGCGGCCTGGGGGTCAAAATCAAAGGGCACCCGCGCACGGGCTACCAGCTCCAGACCGTCCCGGATGTTCTCGTGCCGCAACTCCTGCGCCGGCGGCTCGAGGGCTCCCTCTTCGGCCGGCGCATCCACCACTATTTCAAAGTCGGCTCGACCAACGACGTTGCCCTGGCGCTCGCCGCCGCCGGCGAGCCCCACGGCGCGCTGGTGATCGCCGAAGAACAGACCGCGGGGCGCGGCCGGCTGGGCCGGCGCTGGTACTCGGAAAAGACGAGCGGCATCTACTCGACGCTGCTCCTGCGCCCGGAGCAGCTCCATCCGCGCCAGGCGCCGCTCCTCACGCTCGTCACTGGCCTAGCCGCCCGCGACGCCGTGGTCGAAGTCACCGGTCTGGCCGTGGATGTTCGCTACCCCAACGATTTGCTCGTGAACGGGCGGAAGTTTTGCGGCATCCTGACCGAAATGCAGGCCGAGCTCGACCGCGTACTCTACGTCGTGGTCGGCATCGGCCTCGATGTCAACCATACGGCGATGCCGGCCGAGCTCAAGGACATCGCCACCTCGCTGCGCCTAGCCGGCGGCCGCAGCTACTCGCGCCTGGAAACCCTCGTCCGGTTGCTAAGCTGGTTTGAGCGCTACTACAATCGCCTGGTGAAGGAAGGCCCGGAGCCGATTCGGGCGCGCTTTGCCGAAGTCTCCAGCTACGCCAAGGACAAGCGGGTGCGCGTGGACACAGGTCACGAGAGTTTTCTCGCCACCACCGCTGGGCTCGACGAGGCCGGCCTGCTCTGGCTGCGGCGGGAGGACGGCTCGCTCGTTCCACACCTCTCCGGCGACCTGGCCGAGGTGTAGCGAGCGACGACCATGCTGCTGGTCATCAACGTCAACAACACGAACACGCTGTTGGGTATTTATGAGGGTAAGAAGCTCATCGCCCACTGGCGGCTGATGACCGAGCACCAGCAGACGGTGGACGGCTATGGCATCCTGGCGCGTGATCTGCTGCAACTGGCCGGCATCGACGCACGAAAAATCGCGGGCGTCATCATCAGCTCGGTGGTGCCGCCGCTCGACCGCACGGTGGGGGAAATGAGCCGGCGTTACTTCAACCTCGAGCCGCTCTTCGTCGCCCCCGGCATCAAGACCGGTATCCGCATCCTCTACGACAACCCGCAGGAGGTCGGCGCCGATCGCATCGCCAACGCCGTCGCCGCGTTTGAGAAATACGGCGGGCCAGCTATCGTCGTCGACTTCGGCACCGCCATCACCTTCGACCTCATCTCCCGCGAAGGCAACTACCTCGGCGGCATCATCGTCCCCGGCGTCGGCATCAGCGCCGAGGCGCTCTTCACCCGCGCCGCGCGCCTCCCCCGCGTCTCCATCCAAGACCCGGGCAAGCTCATCGGCACCAACACCGTCGCCTCCATCCAGTCGGGCCTCTACCACGGCTTCCTGGCGCTGATTGACGGCCTGGTGGATCAACTGAAGAAAGAACTCGGCACCAACGCCCGCGTCATCGCCACCGGCGGCCAGGCGGGCCTGCTCGCCGGCGCCTCCCGCCACATCGAGCTCGTGGACGAATTCCTGACCCTCGACGGCCTCCGCCTCCTCTACGAACGGAACCAAGCTGAGGCCGAAGCCGAACCCAAACCCAAAGCCGCGGCCGCCGCCCGGAAAAACCCCAAGACCCGCCGCTAGCCAAAGCCGACACGACTGTCCTTACGCCTTTGGCGGAAGTTGGTTCTGGGGTATGCTGTCTCGGCCCAAACGCGGGGTGGTTCGCTTCAGGGAGAACCTTCAGGGCAAGCCCGTGGAACCGTTCAACTACTTCAACTATTTCACCGAAATCGAAGAGTACTTCTGGCAGAAGCGCGGCGCGCACCTCCTGGTCTCGACACTCGATTGGGCGGTCATCGAGGCCTGGCAACAGCAGGGCGTTCCGCTCGCAGCCGTGCTCAAAGGCATTGACCGCGCCTTCGAGCACTGGTCCCGCAGAGCGGGACGCCCCGGCCGCATCAAGAGCCTGCTCTACTGCATCGACTCGGTCGCGGAAGTGGTCGAGGAGATGCGCGAGGCCGCCGCCGGCCGCCCGCTCACCGAGTCAACCACCGCCCCACCGCCTTCGGCATTCTCGGCCGAAGAGATCTCAACCTTCCTCCGCGAAAACGCCGCCCAACTGCGAACTGCCGCCGAGCGCCTGCCGGCCTCTCGTCAAGCCTTTGCCGACATCGCCGCGGCACTCGATGTCCTGGCCGACCAGTCGGCCACCAATTTGCCCGCCAACCTAGAAGACTTCGAGCGCCATCTGACCGTATTCGAAGAAAAACTGCTGGCGGCGGTGACCCAGGCGACGAGCGCCGATGAGCTCGTCGCCTCGCGGCGCGAAGTCGAGCGGGCGCTCGCCCCCTACCGGCGCAAGATGACCGCCGAGCAGATCGCCCTGGTGGAAAAACAGTACCTGCAGAAAAAGCTCTTTGAGAGCCATCGCCTGCCCCGCCTGAGCCTGTTCTACCTGCCCGCTGCGGCGGGCGCACGCGCGCCCAACCCGCCGAGCGACTAAAGGCCATGAACGTCCGCATTGAAAAGATGGTCTATGGTGGCGAGGGGCTCGCCTACCACGACGGCAAGCCGGTCTTTGTGCCCTTCGTCCTGCCCGGCGAGGTGGTCGAAGTCTTGCCCACGCAGGAGACGCGCAAGCTCATCCGCGGCCTGCCGGAGAAAATCCTCGAGTCGGCGGCTGCGCGGGTCGCGCCAGCCTGTCCCTACTTTGCCCGCTGCGGCGGCTGCCACTACCAGCACCTCGACTATGAGCAGCAGCTCAAGCTCAAAGTCGAGATTCTGCGCGAATCATTGCGCCGGCTCGGCGGCCTCGACTGGCAGCAGGGAATCCCCGCCCTGGCCTCGCCCCCCTGGAACTACCGCAACCGCATCCAACTCCATCTCAGCCCGCACCCGATCCGCGCCGACCGCCTGCAACTGGGCTACTACCGCCAGGGCTCGCACGCGCTCTGCGCCATCGAGCAGTGCCCGATCAGTTCGCCCCAGCTGAACGAGCTGATTCGCGCGCTCGATGAGTTGAGCCAAGCCGGCCACCTGCCGCCCCAGCTGCGCCAACTGGAAGCCTTCGTCACCGCCGAAGACGCGCCCGGCTGGCTGACCGTGGCCGCGCCCGTGCTCGACTTCGACACCGACGCACTGGCCGACCGGTTGCGCACGGCCTGGCCCGGCCTCGAATCCGTTCTCCTCCTTGAGACCTCGACCGGCCAGCGCGTGCTCGCGGGCGCGGGATGGGTGGACTACCGTGT
>JACQTG010000254.1 GCA_016210895.1 Acidobacteriota bacterium | reverse complement strand
GGACTAGAGGATGGAACACCACCCCACCTGGATCGGGAACCTATTCAACCAGCTCTTCGGCGGGCTGGTGCTGTCCTGGCTCGAGGCCGCCGGGATTCACCCGCACGACCCCACCCGGCCCATTCCCGACCACATCGCCACCATGCTCTTGATCGTACTCCTGTGTGTGGCTTTCTTCCTCTGGTTCCGGAGCCGCCTGTCAGTGGAGAATCCCGGGGCGCTCCAGCTCTGCTTCGAGCAACTGCTCTCGAACAGCTTCCGGGTGGGCATCTACGACCTGCTCGATGAAATCGTGGGCCACGGCGGGCGCAAGCACCTGGCCATAGTCGGGACCGTGGGGCTGTTTGTGCTGTTCTGCAACGCCATCAGCCTGATTCCCGGATTCGTCTCTCCGACCGCGGTGCACACGGTTCCTCTGGGCTGCGCCCTGGCGGTCTTCGGCTATTACAACTTGGCGGGGCTGCGCGTCCACGGACCGGTGGGCTATGCCAAGCACTTCATGGGGCCGATCCTGCCGCTGGCGCCGCTGATGCTGCCCATCGAGCTCATCAGTCACCTGGCCCGGCTGCTCTCCCTCACCGTGCGTCTCTGGGTCAACATGGTGGTGAGCGAGCTGCTGTACCTGACCTTCCTGGGACTCGGCCTGTTCGCCATGACGGCCGCCTGGGAGATCAACAAGGTTCTGGGCGCCGTAACGGTGATTGCGCCGCTGCTGATTCCGCTGGCTTTCGTCCTCCTGCACGTCTTCGTGGCGTTCCTGCAGGCGTTTGTATTCACGCTCCTTCCGGTGGTGTACGTGGGAGGGGCCGTGGCGGAGGAGCACTAATACCGGACTACTGTCCGCCAGCGTGAGCCCCGGTCGCACGAGGGGGGCCGGGGAACCACCTCCTGGGGAAACTTCATCGCAAAGGAGACCCACCGTGAAGCGACTCGTTGCTCTGGCAGGTCTTACCCTGATGTTGTTTGTGTTCGTGGCTCCGGCCGCCGCCCAGGCGCCGGAGCAGAAGCCGCCCGACCAGGTGGCGATGTGGATCGTCATCGCTTCGGGCTTCTCGATGGCCATTGCCTCGGCTTTCTGCGGCATTGCCCAGGCCAAGGCCACGGCCGCAGCCTGCGAGGGTCTGGCGCGCAACCCCGGGGCCGCCCCGGCCATTCGGTTTGCGCTCATCCTGGCCCTGGTGCTGATTGAATCGCTGGCGCTCTACACCTTCGCCATCGTGTTCTTGAAGGTGACCTACTAGGGCCGGCGGCAAGGTCAGAGGATAGAGAAAGGGGAAGCTCGGTGAGCTTCCCCTTTTCCTTTCAGGGCAGGGGAAGGGTGGCGCGGCTGGCGACTTCGAGCACCGGCCCGGGCAGCACGCCCAGGTACAGGGTTCCCAAGGCCGTGAAGGTCAGCACGAAGGCGAGCGAGGCGGGCACGGGGGCCAGGGTGAGGTCGCTGCGGGGCTCGTTCATGTACATCACCTTCACCACCCGCAGGTAGTAGCCCACCGACAGGACGCTGTTCACCACCCCGAGGATCACCAGCCAAATCAGGTTGGCTTTCACCGCAGCCGTGAAGACGTAGAACTTGCCCAGGAAGCCCCCGGTGAGGGGGATCCCGATCAGCGACAGCATAAAGACCGTCAGGCAGGCGGCCAGCAGCGGCTGGCGGCTGTGCAAGCCGGCGTAGGCGTCGATCTCCTGGTTCCGTTCGCCGGCTGAGACGTGCGAAACAATGGAGAAGGCCCCCAGCTTCATCAGCGCATAGGCCACGAGGTAGAAGAGCACGGCGGCGACCCCGAGCTCGCTGCGGGCCGCAAAGGCCACCAAGATGTAGCCCGCGTGAGCGATGGAGGAGTAGGCCAGCATCCGCTTGATGTTGGTCTGCACGAGCGCCCCCAGGTTGCCCACGAACATGGTGAGCAGGGCCGACACCCAGATCACCCAGAACCAGGTCTCCTGGGCGGGTTCGAGGGCGGTGAAGAAGATGCGCAGGAAGGCGGCGAAGGCGGCGGCCTTGGGCCCGGCAGAGAGAAAGGCGGTGACGGGCGTGGGCGCGCCTTCATAAACGTCGGGGGTCCACACCTGGAACGGGGCGCTCGCCACCTTGAAGCCCAGGCCGACGAACAGCAGTCCCATTCCCATCAAGGCCAGGGTGCTGTTGGTCTGGGGGGAGCGGAGCTGCGCGGCGATCTCCGGGAGAAAGGTAGTGCCGGTCGCCCCGAAGAGCAGGGCAATGCCATAAAGCAGAAAGGCAGTGGCGAACGAGCCCAGCAGGAAGTATTTCATCGCCGACTCGTTCGACTTGAGCTCGGTGCGCCGGAAGCCGATGAGCACGTAGGTGGCGATCGAAGAGGTTTCGAGGCCCAGAAACACCAGAATAAGCTCATTGGCGGCGGCCATCACCCCCATGCCCACGGTGCCGAACAGGAGCAGGGCGTAGTACTCGGCGTGGTTGATGTTCTCCCGCTCCAAGTAGCGGAGCGAGGCCAGGATGGTCAGGGCGGTGATGACAAGCAAAACGAAGTGGAAGAACAGGCTGAAGCCGTCGTTGACCACCAGGCGGTGGAAGGCATATCCCGGGTTGCTCCACTGGGCCCCGGTGGCGGCCAGCGCCGCCAGGGTGCCAATCAGAGCCACCGGGCCGAGGATGCGCTTTTCTCCTCCGCGCAGGAACGGCTCGGCCAGCATGATTAGCAGCCCGAAGGCGGTCAGCACCAGCTCAGGCAGGATGCGCATCAGGTCTGCACTGGAGGCGATCATCGCGGCTCCTCCGGCGTGCGCGCCAGCTGGTAGTGCGGGGATTCGACCTGATACAGGATGCGCTTGGCGGTGGCTTCTGTCCGTCCGGTGAAGAAGGGCGAGGCCACCCCCAGCCAGAGGATGGCCACGGCCAGCGGGATCAGCACGGCCAACTCGCGCGCACTGGCGTCAGGGAGCGAGCGGTTGGCGTCCTTCGTCACCTCGCCAAAGATTACCCGCTGGTACATCCACAGCAGGTACACGGCCGCCAGCACCACCCCCAAGGCGGCTAGGATGGCGTAGTTGCGGTTGGCCTCGAACACGCCCACCAATACCATGAACTCTCCCACGAAGTTCGCCAGCAGCGGCAGGCCGAGCGAGGACAGGCATGTGAACAGGAAGAACGCGGAGAAGACCGGCAGGGGCGTCGCCAGGCCGCCGAACTCCTGGATCAGGTGGGTGTGGCGACGGTCGTAGAGCATCCCAGCCAAAACGAAGAGCGCCCCCGTGGAAACCCCGTGGGCGAGCATCAGAAAAATGGCCCCTTGGATGCCGATGAGGTTCATCCCCATGATCCCCAAGACGACGAAGCCCATGTGGCTGACCGAGGAGTAGGCAATAAGCTTCTTGACGTCGGGCTGCACGAGCGATACCAGCGCGCCGTAGAGGATGCCGATCAGGGCCAGTGCGGAGATGGCAGGGGCGAATTCCTTGGCGGCGGTGGGGAAAAGCGGCAGGCAGTAGCGCAGCAGGCCGTAGGCGCCCATCTTGAGCAGCACGCCGGCCAGGATGACAGACCCGGCGGTGGGAGCTTCGACGTGGGCGTCGGGGAGCCAGGTATGGAAGGGAAAGAGCGGAACCTTGATGGCGAAGGCCAGGAAGAAGGCGAGAAACAGCCAGCGTTCTTCGCCAGCGGTGAGCAGGGCCGGGTTGGCCTGCCGCAAGCCGTAGAGGGCGAGCAGGTCGAAAGTCCCGGTGGTGGTGTAGAGCCAGATGATGGCCACGAGCATCAGCAGGGAGCCAGCCATGGTGAAGAGGACGAACTTGATGGCGGCGTAGAGGCGCCGCTCGTGCCCCCACACCCCGATGATGAAGTACATGGGGATGAGCATGACTTCCCAGAAAACGTAG
>JACQTG010000257.1 GCA_016210895.1 Acidobacteriota bacterium | reverse complement strand
GCCGATCGGTGATGACGAAAGGGTTCGGCACCCAGCGCCCGTCCAGCTTCAGTGTGGGACCGATTTGGGTCAGCCCGCCCAGGAAGTAGAAGCGGTGCGCGCTCCAGGGCTCGCTGAGCGTGCCGCTTGCCATTGCCGCTTCGATGCCCACGAACAGGGGCAAGAAATCTGTGCTGCCGCCGTCCGGCGCGGAGCCGTGCTTGGGTCCTGCTTGGCTGAAGACGGCGTGGTCCCCCGCGAGGGAAAAGTCGCAGGCCAGACCAATCTCCTGGCCGCCTCCGACGCGCATGCCGTTTACTCGACAGACAACCGGCTTGTCGCACTCCAGGACCGCGGTAACCATGTCGTTGAACAGGCGCATGTACTGGCGGTATTCGCCCGGCGCACCGGCATAGACCTCGGCGTATTCACGAGTATTGCCGCCGGTGCAGAACGCCTGCGTACCGGCACCCGTGAGCACGACAGCCACGGCAGCGCGGTCGTTGCTGGCGGCGCGCAAGGCCAGGATGATCTCCTTGATCATGTCGGTGGTGTAGGCGTTGAGTTCTTTGGGGTTGTTGAGGGTGATCCAAACATTGTGCAGACCCTCGGCGGCCGCCCCGCTCCGTTCGCGGACGGGGCGCGACTCCACCAGGATGTGGCGGGGCGAAAACGACTCCAACAAGTCGTGACTCTTCACAGCGCGTCCTTTCGTTTCTCTAGCGGGCATCGGCCTAGGGAACCAGCACGACGCGACGCTTGATTCGATGCTCCGCCACTGCTTGGAAGACAGCCGGCGCATCGTCCAGCGAATGTTTCTCGATAAACGAGTCCAAGACCACCTTGCCGGCGAGCACCAAGGCGAGTGCTTCCGGGTATCGTTCCGGGGGGCAACCCCAATTGCCGCGGGCGGTGGCGTCGAGAGCCATCAAGTTAGACAGGCGCAGTTCCACGGGTTTCGGCGTGTAGCCTACCACGGCTAGGTAACCCCCGTGGTCGAGCAAGCTGAACGCGGAAACTTGCCCGGCGGGTGTTCCACTGGTTTCAAATACCTTGAGCCCAATTCCACCCCGCCCGCTCTGCTTGACAAAGGAACGCACAGCCGACTTCAACTCCTTTGGGTCGCTACGAGCATCCAGAGTCAGTGAGGCCCCATGCCGCGCGGCCAGCTCCAGTCTTTCTGCATCGATATCAATGGCAACCACGGCGGCACCCTGGGCGGCGGCAATCTGCACCCCGAACCCGCCAATTCCGCCGACGCCCACGAATACAGCCACATCGTTGGCGGAGAGTCCGGAGCGGCAAATGGCTTCATAAGGAGTGGTAACCGCATCAGCCACCACGGACAACATATCAAGGGTGATCCCGGGCGGCAGTACCGCGGGAACCGGACACAGTCCGCGAGCCGGCACTCGCACGTGGGTGGCAAACCCGCCGTCAGCATCGTTGCCCGGCATGAACTGCCGGCGACAAATGGTGGGTCGCCCTGCCGCACAAGCCGCGCAGGTCCCGCAGGGAATCACCGCGGGGACTATGACGTCTTGTCCTTTCCAGTTGCCGACCTGATCGCCAGCCGCAACCACGCGACCTGCGATCTCGTGGCCGAGAACCAGCGGCAAAGGATGCCGCGTAGGAACGCGCTCAAAGGCAAAGCCAATATCGGTATGACACACGCCGCATCCGGCAACTTCAACCAGGACTTCGTCTGGACCTAGTGGGAGAGAGGGAAGCTCATAGCGCTGCAAGGCCTGGCCAGGAGCGACCAAGCGGTATCCGCGAATACCGTTCGGGACTTGCACGGCGTCTTCATCCCGTTTGGCGGGTCACTTCAGCGCCTCGACCTGAGGTCAGCCTGCCGCTCGCCAAAGATAATTATGTCCTCGCTGTCAAAAAGGCAAGCCGGATGCCCATGTTGAGAAAAACTGCATGGTCAGTTAACTGCCTCTGTTCGCAGCGGTTAAGGCAACACAGCGGAATCACGCAGAACAGCTACGCAGGGACTGCTGGGGGAAATAGCGCTCCCCCATGTCAAAACGCTCGCACTTGTCGGCAAAGGCAACAGGCCCCCAAGCGAGGTGGTGGCCCGAGCGTTTGGTGCCGGGAGACCGAACTTGGCTCACGGTACAACAGAGGCGACAAGAGCTACTCTCGGAGCTGGAGGTAGACAGCGCGCGCATCGGACAACATCTTCATCACCTGGCTCTTTTCTTGCTCCGTTTTCCAGTCTCGGTGTTCCTGGACAGCCTCAGCTATCCTGTCAATCCAGGCGACGAAGTAAGCGGCATCTTCCGGCGAGCGAGCCGGAGCGCCGTCTACGGTGACATAAATCGGGCTTGTGGTGGCGTAGGGATAGATGTCGAGAATGGGATGGCGGGGCTTCTCATTCCAGGCGCGGAGCAGGCACCAGCCACTCTGTGTAATGGGCAAGCTGCCCTGGACTTCGGCGTAGTCGCGCTGGCCTTCAAGTTTCAGGTCACGCACCACCCCGCCATTACAAACCACTTCGAGGTGATCGACGGGCACGATTGAGCGCAGCGACGCGGTGAACTCGGCGTCGCGCGAACCAGCAGGGAGCTGGAGTTCGCCGCCGATAGTCTCCCCTCCGAGGGTAAAGTCGAGGAGCGGGCCATTCGTGGCAACCGTGCGGCCGCGCCGCAGGGACTCCACCCACGCCTCGGCGTCGAGCGGGCCGACCGGCTGCCGCGCATACACGCGGTTCAAG
>JACQTG010000247.1 GCA_016210895.1 Acidobacteriota bacterium | reverse complement strand
TCCTTTACCTCCACGAACGTGAAGACGTCGGGGCGCCCCCAGCAGGGGTGCACCTCTTTCGCCGCCGAGATCCCGTGGATTTTCTTGACTACATCCCGGGCCTTGCCGGCGCGGACGTTGACGAGAACGTATGCTTTCATTAGCAGCCCTCCCCCAAGAGTGTCTCCATTCTAGCGCCGATGGGAGTAGGAAGCCAGCAAAGGGGCCGCGGTTGCTTGGCGGTTGTGCCGGCAGTAAGATGAAGCTTACCTCGTGGGGAGGTTTACGATGACCAGGAAACGTTTAAGAGTCGTCGCCCTAGTTCTGCTCGGACTGCTGGTGGTGGCGGTGGTAGGAAGCCAGCTGAGCCGCCGCATCCCGTCGCAGACGGTGTTGGAAATCACTGTGAGCGGCGAGGTCGCCGAGGAGCCGCCGCCGAATCTCCAGGCGCGGATGTGGATGGGCGACGTCCAGGTGTTGCGCGACGTGCTCGAGGCGCTCGACCGCGCTCGCGCCGACGCGCGGATCGCCGGGGTCGTGGTGCGCATCCAGCCCTTCTCGATGAATCTGGCCAAAGTGCAAGAGCTGCGCGCGAAGCTGGGGGAGTTTGGCCAAAGCGGGAAATTCTCCCTCGCCTTCCTCGAAGATGCCGACAACCGCATGTACTATCTGGCCACGGCCTGCCAGGAAATCTATCAAGTGCCCACCAGCCACCTGGGGCTGCTGGGCCTGATGGCCAGCAGCACCTTCCTGCGCAGCACCCTCGACAAGCTGCACATCTATCCCGACCTCTACCACATCGCCGAGTACAAAACCGCCAAGAACCTCTTGACGGAGAAGCGGTATACAGCGGCCCATCGCGAAATGGTGAGCGACCTGTTGCAGGGATGGTCGCAGCAGTTCGTGGCCGGCATCGCCGCCGGGCGCCAGCTCCAGCCAGCCGGAGTCGAGGAACGGATCCGCAAAGGGCCTTACGCCGCCGAGGAAGCCAAAGAAGCCGGCTTGGTGGACGACCTGCTCTACGCCGATCAACTGCGCGACGTCCTGAAAGAGAAAACCGGCCGCGCGGAACCACGCACGATTTCCGTCGCTGAGTATCTGGCGCGCACGGCGCGGGCTGGCCGGCACCGCATCGCCATCGTGCACGCTACCGGTGCCATTGACCTAGGGCGAAGCCGCTTCGACCCGCTGCTCGGGCTAACCATGGGTTCGGACACGGTGCGGGCCGCGCTACGCGCCGCCCGGGAGGATGCTTCAGTCAAGGCGATTGTCTTCCGGGTGGACAGCCCGGGGGGGTCGGCCACGGCCTCCGAGGTCATTCGCCGCGAGGTAGAACTGGCGCGGGAGAAGAAGCCTGTCATCGTTTCGATGTCAGATGTGGCGGGTTCAGGTGGCTACTGGATCGCGATGTCGGCGAACAAAATCGTGGCCCAGCCGGGAACGATCACCGGCTCGATCGGTGTGGTCTTTGGCAAGATGAATGTGCGCGGCTTCTACGAGTTGCTGGGGATCACCAAGGATCAAGTGCTGACCGCGGAGAACTCGACGTTGCTGTACCCGTTTGAAAATTTTACCCCGACCCAACGGGCCACCGTTCAGCGACTGATGCGGCAAATCTACGAGAACTTCCTGGCCGGCGTGGCCGAGGGTCGCAAGCTCCCGCTGGAGGAAGTCGACCGGATCGGGAAAGGACGCGTCTGGCTCGGCGACAAGGCCCAGGCCTTGGGGCTGGTGGACGAGCTGGGCGGCCTGGACCGTGCGGTGAGCTTGGCCAAGGAGCTGGCGAACATCCCCGCCCAGGAGGGTGTCACCTACATCATCTATCCACGCCCCCGGAGCACCTGGGAGGAGATTCAAGAGTGGTTTGGCGTCCGAGCCACCCCGCCAACCGCCGCCGGTCTCCGCAAATGGTTTGACGTTTCCGATTCCTTGCTGGTGCGGAATCCGGTGCTGGCGCTGGTGCCGTTCGATCTCCAAGTGCGCTAGCGCTGGTAGAGGTTCTGTTCGCGAATGTAGTCGGCCACGACCGGCGGCACCATCTCTTCCAGCGACTCCCCCTGCCGGCAGGCTGCCCGCACGCGCGAGGCGGAAAGGTTCTCGTACTCAGCCGGCATCTCCAGCGTGTGCAGCCGGGAGGAGAATGCCGCCACGTGGGGATCTGACGGCAGCCGCAGCTCACCCGCGCGGCGCGCGATGACCAGACTGAATCGTGCAAACATTTCCTTGAGTGCCGCTTCCCGATCTGGGTAGTCCCAGAGGAGAATCCGCTCGGCCGCATCCGACCCGATCAAGAAATAGAGGCGCACGCCGGACGGGTAGTGCGGCTCGAGGGCGCGGGCTATGTCGAGAAAGAGTCCGTGGCTGCAGACAGCGAGAGAAAACTGCCGGTACGGTTCGAGGGCAGCGGCCAGCATAGCCAAGCGCTGTTCGAGGCTGGCTTCACGGGGTGCACGGTGCGGCAAGCGCTCGGGCAGGGCAAAGAGGACTTCATCGAGCTTCAGGGTGCGCAGCGCCTGTTGCGCCAGGGCAAGATGGGCGCAGGTGACTGGGTTGAACGTTCCGCCGAGCACCCCCAGCGCTGCCGACGACTGATCGGATGCGATCCCCTTCGGCGCGCGCCGGAGAAAGCAAAGAGAAGGCAGGGAATTCACCTTCAGTTCACGGCCAGGCCACTTCGATCCACACCGGCCGGTGGTCGGAGCCTTCGACGTCATCGGCCGAACCGGAGGCGCGCACCGCCAGCCCCCGCGTGTAGATCGTGTCCAGGCGAAAGCGCAAAAAGCTCCGGCGGAGGGTGGCACCCGCACCGTTCAGCTTCGTCTCGAAGCCCTCTTGGCGCATCACCTCATCCACGGCTTCGCCCTGGTCCGAATAGAAGATCGGGAAAACTCGACCCAGCCAGCGGATAGGCACGGTGTTGAAATCCCCGCCGATGACCACGCGTGAAACGGCGTCGGCACGCGCCCGCTCCACGACCGGCCGCAGTTGCTCCTGGCGGTCGGCCGGATTCAAGCGTGTGTCCAGATGCAGGTTGTAGAAGCGCACGGGCGCCCTGCCGACATCGAGCGTGGCAGCCAGCGCGATGCGGCGGTGAGTGTTGAAGCGTAGGTCGAACTGGGGCAGGGGAATGACCTCGACGTCGCGCAGGGGGTAGCGGCTGAGGATGGCCAGGCCGTGCGTGCAGCCCGGGTGGGTGGCCCGCGCCGGCGCATAGACGTAGTTGAGATTGAGGGCAGAGGCGAGTTGGGCCGCACGGCTGGCCGGTTCGTGATCGTGAGCCTCGATTTCCTGGATCAGGAAAACGTCGGCTTCAGCGACGGCATCGCTCGCACGCAGCGCATCGGCAAGCTCCAGAGGCTCCCTGGCGTAATGTACATTGAAGGAAACGATGCGCACCGCGCGGGCTTCTGGCACAGCTCCCTTGTGCGGGTTGGCGACGACGGGCTGGAAGCCAGCCCACTCGACCTCTTGCGCGGTCGCAAGACTCGCGAGCAAGCTGACAAGCACCGCCAAGCTGGCACGTCGTAGTTTCTTCATACCTTCTAGCGAGCGCGTGTTTCTGCGGGACGGCGGGTGCTGAACTGCTCCGCCAACTCCACCGCGAAGGGTTTGCTTGCTTCGCCGAAATAGACCGAGAGGTGTGGATAGGGAATTTCGATGCCTTGCGCGTCGAAGGCATTCTTGATGCGCCGGCGCAGCTCGCGGCCTACATTCCACTGCTGCAGCGGAACGGTCTTGATGCGAATCTTGATCACCACGGCCGAATCGGCAAAGGCATCCACGCCCAGAATTTCGAGGGGGCTCAGAATCTTCTCCGCGAAGACGGGATCTTTCTGGAGTCCGTCGCCCACCTCCTGCAGGACCTTCATCACGCGGTCCACATTTTCCTTGTAGGCCACCCCCATGTCGATCACATAGTAGGAGAAGTCCTTGGTCAGGTTGGAAAGCTCATTGATGGCGCCGTTGGCGAAGATATGCACGGTACCGTCGAGTCCGCGCAGCACGATGGTGCGCAGGCGAATGGCCTCCACCAGCCCGCCCTTGCCGTTGATGATGGCCACATCACCCACGCGCAACTGATCCTCGAGAATGAGAAACAGGCCGGAGATGATGTCGCGCACCAGGTTCTGGGCGCCGAAGCCGACGGCCAAGCCGGCGATGGCGCCGCCGGTCAGAATCGGCGTGATATCGACGCCGAACTCGCGCAGAACCATGAGAATCGCAATCCCCATGATCAGCACGGTGGTCACGCCGCGCAGCAGCCGCCCGATCGTCTGCGCCCGCTTGCGCCGCTCGGTCAGCTCGGCGAGCGGCCCTTCCCGCGGAAGCACGAACACCGGCAGGCGCGCAATCAGCAGGTGCAACGTACGGCTTAGGGCAAACGCGCCGCCCAGGACAAACAGGATGCGCAGCCCCGGCCCTGCGAGCCAGCCTGCCACTTGCTCCCAGCTCAGATGCGGGAAGCCGCGGATGCCCATCCCGCGCAGCACGATGAGAATAGCGACCACCCCGGTGACAATTGCGATGGTGTAGCGAACGAAGCGGATGAGTTGACCACCCCAATTCTCGATTTCCTCCAGATGTTCCTGGTCTTTCTCTCCCATGCGCTGCGCCAGGCGCCGAATGGCGCGCGTGGCCAGCCACAGCCCTACCCAGGTCACGACCAGAACGCCGGCCAGGAAGAACAGCGTGGGCAGCAGGCTTTTGATCGTGACTTCTTCCGGCATCAGTCCCCCCTGTTGATTGCGTGAAGCGCGTGCACGCCCATTCTAGTCGCTGGCTGCGGGCTTGCCAACCCGCCCGGGAAAGAAAACCAGCGGGCGGGAAGGCAGCCACGGTTAGAGGTCGGGGTGTTGCGCCGAGAGCCGGCGCGTGCATTCAACGAGCCTCTGAGGCTCGGTTCCCACATGCGGCCCACACTCGCGGAGTATTGTGGCCACCAGTTCGCTAAAGGGGCCGGCGGGCTTCAGTCGCGTCATTACCAGAAGCGTCCGGGCGGCACACAGCGCGGCATAAGCAGCGTTGTCGGGCTCGCACAGGAAGCGTAGGAGGTCGCGCGCGAGAGTTTCCCGCCAGCGTTGCTTGGTCTCGGTGTCGCGCGCTTTTTCTGCCCAGAGCTTCTGCTGGCCTTCCCAGCCCCCTTCGGCGAGATAAAAGAACCTGACGGAATGAAAGCCGGAGGCAAACAGCACGTAGCCGAGCGGCGTGACGGCAGGCGGCACGCGGCGCATCAGCAGGCGATAGGTGGCCTCGTGCTCGGGGCCTTCGCAGGCCACCATCAGGTGTCCCCCGCGCGGAATCAGTGCGCCCATGTGGCGAAAGAGTTCTCGGTCAAGGGCCGTTGCCGCCAAGTCCAGTTCGTCTACTTTCCCTTCAGCCGGGTTCTGTCGCGGGTGGTACTCGATGATTTCAATCCACGGCGTAACGCCCCGGCCCCCGGGGCTGTAGACGCCCTCGATCACAGGTGGAGAAAACAGTGTCTTCGGGCCGGTGACCACTAGCCGGAACGACAGCCAGCCGGACTTGCTTCCCGGAGAAACGTCAGCCAGGCGGAGTGTGTAGCGGCCGAGGCGTTTCCCCTCGAGCTGTGCGAGCGGCTCCGGGTGACGGCTCCTGGCCCGCTTTGTCGTAGTCTTGCGTCGAGGCAAACGTTGCTCCTCCCACCGCCCCGCTCCGGTACTATATCACCGCCCGGAAACCTGGCCGGGCCGAGGGAACAATGGAATTCAAGACGATTATTGAGCCGTTCAAGATCAAGATGGTCGAACCGATCGGCTGGACCACGCCCACGGAGCGCGCACGATTGCTCGAAGAGGCCGGCTACAACCTGTTTCTCATCCCTGCCGAAGACATCCTGATTGACCTGCTGACCGATTCCGGCACGGGCGCGATGAGCACGGAGCAGTGGGCGGCGATGATGGTGGGCGATGAGAGCTACGCCGGCAGCACCAGCTTCGAGCGGCTGCGGCGCACGGTGCAGGAGATCTTCGGCTACAAGCACGTCATCCCGACTCACCAAGGGCGCGCCGCCGAACGCATCCTGTTCAGCGTGATGTGCAAGCCCGGCACCGTCCTGCCCAACAACACCCACTTCGACACCACACGGGCCAACGTCGAGGCCACCGGCGCCGAGGCCGTCGACTTGCCCATCCGCGAAGGCAGCGAGCCCGCCACGCGCCACCCCTTCAAGGGCAACATGGACGTGGCGGCGCTTGAGCAGTTGATCGCGCGCGTCCACCCCGGGCGCATTCCGTTGGTGATGCTGACGGTGACGAACAACTCGGGCGGCGGCCAGCCGGTCTCGCTCGAAAACATCCGCGCCGTCCGCGCCGTCTGCGACCGTCATCGCCTGCCGCTCTACTTCGACGCCTGTCGCTTCGCCGAGAACGCCTACTTCATCAAGCTGCGCGAGCCGGGCTACGCAGAGAAAACCCCGAAAGCGATTGCGCAGGAGATGTTCCGCCTCGGCGACGGTTGCACCATGTCAGCCAAGAAAGACGGCCTGGCCAACATCGGCGGCTTCCTCTGCACGAACGACGACCGGCTGGCGCAGCAGGAGAAAAACCTGCTCATCCTCACCGAGGGCTATCCCACCTACGGGGGACTCGCAGGGCGCGACCTGGAAGCCATCGCCGTGGGGCTCGAGGAGGCGCTCCATGAGGACTACCTGCGCTACCGCATCGTCTCCACGGCCTACCTCGGCAACCACATTGCCGAGCAGGGCGTGCCCATCGTCCAGCCGCCCGGCGGGCACGCCATCTACCTCGACGCGCGCGCCTTCTGCCCGCACATCGCGCCGCGGGAGTTTCCCGGCGTGGCCCTGGCCGCCGAGCTCTATCTCGCCGGCGGCATCCGCTCCTGCGAAATCGGCACGCTGATGTTTGGCGAGCACGCGGCGATGGACCTGGTGCGGCTGGCCATTCCCCGGCGAGTCTATACCCAGAGCCACATTGACTACGTGATCGAAGTCATCCTGCAGGTCTGGCGGGAGCGTGAGCGCATCCGCGGGTTGAAGCTCGTCTACGAGGCACCCTTCCTCCGCCACTTCACCGCTCGCTTCGCCCGGGCGTGAGCCACTCAAGCGGGCAGAAGTGGTGAAAGGGTTCGAACGCCTCCCGCAATAGCTCCAGGTATTTCTTCCGGTCGAAGCCCTGCGTGCCATCGAGCAGGGCCGCGGCGCGAACACGCTCGTAGGGCAGGGAAGCGTCAGCGGCGGTGATCACATACTCGACGAACTCGCCTGGGCGCAGGCGCAGGCCGCGCACGGCCAACTGCTGCGCCGCCACCGCCACTAGGCTGGCTTTCGCATAACGCTCAGGCGGCTGGGTCAGGCGCTTGCGAATCACCAGGTCTTCCCAGGCCAGCCGGCCGCTCGCGAGCTTTTCCTCATAGCGCGCAAGCACGGCCTCGGCCTCGCCAAGCTTCTGGCGGTAGGAGGCGAAGTCGTGCGCCTCGGCCAGCAGGCACAGCACTTCTTCCTGCATGCGCGCGACGATGGGCGGCGTATCGTGCTTGCGCAGCTCGAGCCCTCGCACCTTCAACTCGCCCGCTTCGGAGACCGCAAAGAAGCGGTTGGGCACGGGAATGTCGTCAAATTGCTTTGAGGGCAGAAAAATCAGGTAGCGGTAGACGGCTTCGAGAGCAATAGGCAGGCCGGTGACTTCGCTCAGCCGATGGGCAAGCTGCTCGTAGTCAAGCCGCGTGGCTTCGGGCTTGTGGACGTAAATCGAATCCACGATGGCGTGCAGGAGGCGGAAGCCGGCGCCTTCGGCCACTTCCTTGGCGCGAAGCAGGCTCTCGCGAGCGATGGCGTTGATGGCTTCGTGGGCTTCGATGCGGCCGACGCGCGCATTCTTGTAGCCCAAGTAGCCGAAGCAGCACACCAGGAGCCACTTTGCCGCGTCGCGTCGCAGCTTGTAGGTCTGCCGCAGGGCCGGGGAAGAAATTTGGCCGAGCCGCTCCTTGTAGCGCTGGCGCTTCTCGATGAGCGGGGCCACGGTGCGCCCGGCGATGCCGCGCCGGCGCTGGCAGATGCGGTAGCCAAGCTCCGGAATGGGCGGGCTCGCGGGACAGCAGCGGCAGTTGATGGTTTCTGAAGAAACGTTGAACCGGGCCATGATGGTGGGGAACATCGAGGGCCAGTCGAGTTCGGCCACGTTCTCGTGGAAGCCGATCCGCGGCGGAAAGACAAGCCCGCCGCGGTCGGCCAGCAGCAACTGGTCAGGGCGCTTGAACTCCTCGGGCTCGCTCTTCTGCTCGGGAATCAGAATCTGGTCGCGGTAGAGCACTTCCATCTGCATATAGCTGATGCCGGTGCCGGTGGTGGTGCGGGCGGCGTACTGGACGGGAAGCTTGGTGAGGCGGGCGAGCTCCCAAAGTCCGGCCAGGTCGCATTCACCGGCAATGAAGGAGTTGCGGGTGTCGACGTGTAGGCGGCCGAAAAGCATGGTGCTGCTGTCCTTGAACAAGGTGCGCCCGTAGGAAACGAAGCTGCGCGCGCGGGTGTGCTGCACCGGGTGGTCGGGATCGCGGTTGAGGCGCAGCGCCAGGCGCTGGCGGCGCGCCTGCCGGAGCAGGCCGGGCAGCAGGAGCGAGTCGCCCCAGTCGGTCACCACCAAGTCGGGGTCGTAGCGCGCGAGCATACGGTTGAACGCCACGGCTGCGGGCTCGTCCAGGTCGCTCAGCTCAGAGCAGCGGCCTTCGATTTCCACTTCGAGGCTCGCCTGGCTGATGCGCTTCGGGTTGCGCGTCTCCACACCCGCCAGGCGCAGGTGCATCACCTGGAAAGGCGGCAGCTCGTAGTCGAGCGCCCAGGGGTCGTCCTGGCAGGCGAGCACACGAACGCGCCTTTCGGCGTCAACTTCGAGCTCACACCAAGCCAGCGGAAAGACGCGCTTCTCGAAGCCGTAGAGCGCCGCCAGGAGGAGGTCGCTGTTGTAGAGCCGCAGCGTCGAATCCAGGCGGCGGACAAACCGGCGCACGGCATCGAACTGAGTCGGCGAGTGGACGGCTATCTCGAGCACGGTCCAGCGGGCAGCGTCCCAGAGGTGAGTGCGCTCGACTAGCCGAGTGGTGACCGCGTAGCGCCCGGCGAGCGCTCGCTGGACGCGTGCCAAGCGCGCGGGTGAGCCGTGAACATAGAAGGCCGGCGAAAACGAGTCAATCAGCCGGTGGTGCTTCCGGTTCGGCTCGATCACCCACAGCGTCATCCCCTGCGGGCTCGGGTAGAGGTCGAAGAGCCAGCCTTCGATCCGCATCGAGGAGTCCCTTCTGCCGGAGAAGCTGTTCGAGCGCGTAGAGGCGCTTTTCCTGGTCAATGGCCACGGCGAGCAGAATCGCCTCCAACGGGTTGGCGTGGCACTGGTAGGTGGCGGCTTCGGTGTAGAGGCGTACACGCTGGAAGACGCGGTCGAAATAGGCCTGGTCTTCCCGATAGAGGGCGCGGCGGAATTTCAGCCACCGCTGCGCCTCCTCCTCGATGAGCTGACGAAACGTCGGAACAGTACGACCCATGGGACACCTCGCGGAACCTCGTCAGCACCGCAGGCGCGTCCGCGCGCGCTCGCAGAGCAGCTCGGGCACGTCCTCGCCGTTCAGCACAAACCGCCAGAGCTCGCTGGCCTGCTGCACCAGATGCGGAAAAAACCGGCTCCGCCCAGACTCCGGCACCACCGGCGAGCCGCCGGAAAAAACCGCCACGGCCAATGGCTGCTCGAGCAGGCTCCGCAGAGCCGCGAGTGTCTTCCGGTAGGAGAGCGCCGCCTCCCCCGCACCCACGTCCTCGTCGTAAAACAGGTCCGGCAGGCCGGTGATCATCACCACCTGAGCCGGGAAGCAGCGCAGGGCACGCGGCAGGCGCACAATGAGCTCCTCCAGTTGAAAACAGGTGAAGGCGCGGGCCACGCGAATGCGCTCGTAGAACTCGGCCGGCGGAATCCGCCGCTCGCGGGCGAAGCGCGCCACGCGCAGCGGGCTGAAACAGTTGGCTCCGTCGAGGAAAAGCACCTGCTGCTTGCGCCGCCACACCCCCGGCAGGAAGTAGTGCGCCAGTCGAGGCACCTCCGAACCACCGTAGAAGACGGCGAGTCCTCGCAGGGGTAGGGTCCAGGCCTTAGGCAAAAAAGAAGCAGTGCCGTGTAGTATCGGCTGCGTGCTCATCTAAGAACTCCTGCCGGTTTCCCCACAGGAGCCAGCATAGGCGAAGAAAAAGCGAAAGTCAAGAGCTTGACCGTGACCCTCTCCCTGCGCTACCCTGCGCGCTCTGCGAGCGGGGGGAGGGCAAACTTCGCCTCTACCCAAACAGGACTGGCTGCGTCAAACCAGAGCAAGCAGGAAAAGGGAGAGAACCTGTTCGCTGCCTCCATCGTAGACCAAGCCAGGTGCACCCGAGCGCCAGTGTGTGTTGTCCAAGCCAAGATTCGTGCCGGTGAATGCCACCGGGGAGGGAATAAACACCGATGAACTGGAAGCAAACCGCCTTGCTGGTATGCGTGCTGGTATTGGCTGCAGCCGCCATCGCCTCCACGCCGGAAACCCGCCTGATGCGCTATCCGGACATTTCGCGCGACCAGGTGGTTTTTGTCTATGCCGGCGATCTGTGGGTGGCGCCGCGCGCGGGCAATGCGCTCGCCCGCCGGCTCACGGCGCATCCCGGCGATGAACTCTTTCCCAAATTCTCCCCCGACGGCCAGCGGATCGCCTTCACCGGTGAGTATGACGGCAACTCGGACGTCTACGTGATTCCAGCCGAAGGCGGCGAGCCGCGGCGCCTCACCTTCCATCCCTCCTCGGACCTCGTTCTGGGTTGGACGCCCGACAGCAAAAAGGTTCTCTTCCGTTCTGACCGGTACAGTTCCTCGGCCCGCTATCATCGGCTGTTCCTCGTGCCGGTGGAAGGTGGATTCCCCGAAGTGCTGCCGGTGCCGCGCGGTGGCCTGACGAGTTTCTCGCCCGACGGCCAGCGCATCGCTTACAACCCCTGGGGGCGCGAGTTCCGCACGTGGAAGCGCTACCGCGGCGGCTGGGCGACGCGCATCGCCGTCTACGACCTGAAGCGCAACACCTACGAGGAGCTGCCGCGCGTCAACGCCAACGATATGTTCCCCATGTGGCACCGCGATGCGATCTATTTCGCCTCCGACCGGGACGGCGTCATGAACCTCTACCGCTACGACCTGGGGAACAAGCGCGTGCGCAAGCTGACCGACTACAAGGAGTACGACGTCAAGTGGCCGAGCCTGGGGCCCGACGCCATCGTGTTTGAGAACGGCGGGCAGCTCTACTCGTACGACCTCACGAACGGTCGGACGAGCCCCATTCCCGTGCGCGTAGCAAGCGACCTGGTGGTAGCACGACCGGAAATCAAAGGCGTGGCCGACCGCATCCGCACCTACGCACTCTCGCCGACGGCGGCGCGGGCGCTGTTCGAGGCCCGGGGTGACATCTTCACCGTCCCGATCAAGCACGGCAGTACGCGCAACCTCACCGACACCCCCGACGTGCACGAGCGGGGTCCGGCCTGGTCGCCCGACGGCGACTGGGTGGCTTATCTCTCGGACCGCACCGGCGAGTACGAACTCTACGTTCGCCCGCAGAAAGGCGGCGAAGAAATCCGCATCACGTCCGACGGCAGTGTTTACCGCTGGGGGCCCATCTGGTCGCCTGACAACCAGAAGCTGCTCTACTGGGACAAGAAACTCCGCCTCTGGTACGTGGACAAAGAGGAAAAGAAGCCGGTGCTGATCGACCAGAGCGAGTACGGTGGCTTCACCGGCGCCGACTGGTCGCCCGACAGCCGCTGGGTGACCTACTCCAAGGCCGACACGAATTTCTTCCGCTCTGTCTTCCTCTATTCGCTGGAACAAAAGAAGGTCTTCCCCATCACCAACAGCTTCTACAACGACTTCGACCCCGTCTTCGACCAGAACGGCAAGTATCTCTACTTCATCTCCGAGCGCTTCTTCTTCCCCAGCTCAGGCGAGTTCGACAACCGCTTCAACTACCACCACACCGCCGGCATTTTCGCCGTCACCTTGAAGGCCGACGAGCCCTCGCCCTTCGCCCCGCAGAGTGACGAAGAAAAAGCGGAAGAGGAGAAGAAAGACGAGAAAGAAAAGAAAGAAGGAGCGGCTGCCGAGAAGAAGGAGCCGGTTGCCCCTGCGGTCGAAGAGACGAAGACGGAAGGGCAGAAAGCGGAAGAGAAGAAGTCGGAGGAGAGGAAGGCCGAGGAGGAAAAGAAAGAAGTCAAGCC
>JACQTG010000246.1 GCA_016210895.1 Acidobacteriota bacterium | reverse complement strand
TACTTACATAGCGCAGCCAGTCGAGCCGCAAGACAGCCGGCTGGTCATCCTTCTGCACCACGATGCCGAGGTTCTCCTTGTTCGAGTCGAGCAGAAGCTCGATGAAGTGGAGCTCCGGATCGAGCCCCACCAGCAGCGGCTCGATGCGTCGGCGGATGCTGCGTTTTCTTTCCGCGCTAAGCTCCATCCCTCAATGGCCTGCGGGCGGCAGACCTTCACTCCGGTCCCGCCGGGTGCGCGCATGCTGAGGCACGTTGGTGACGATGATACCAGGCTTGAAGAACAGCGCCGCCTTGAGCCAGAGGCTGGTCTGGTTGTGGAGCAACTGGTGCCACCAGCGCGCCGGGACGTATTCGGGGATGACCACGGTGACCAGGTCGTCTTCCCGCCAGCTATCGATTTCCTCGATAAAGCGGATTAAGGGGCGCTGGATGGAGCGGTAGGGCGATTCCAGCACCACCAGGGGCACGCCGGGCGCCCAGGCCGCCCAGCGGGTCAACATCTCCTCGCGGTCCTGGTTGTCCACGTTGACCGTCACCGCGACGACGTCCTGGGCAATGGCGCGTGCGTATTCGACCGCCGGGAGCACGACGCGGTTCATTCCCGCCACCGGCACCACGGCCAGGTGGCGGCGCGGTTCAGGCTTCTCGTAGTCGGCCAAGGAGAGCTCGCGGCCGACCATGTAGTAGTGCTTGCGGATTTGCCGACAGATCCACACCTGGGCGGGGATGCCGAACACCACCAGATAGGCCCCGTCCTTGAACTTCACCACGGCCACCACAATCAGCACCAGGGCGGTGGTAAGGGCGCCCACCGCATTGACCCACGCTCGTCCGCCGGCTCCCTGCGCCTGGGAGCGCCGCCAGTGCTGGACCATGCCCCACTGGGAGAGGGTGAAGGCCAAGAAGACACCGACCATGTAAAGTGGGATGAGGCTGTGCACTCTGGCGTCGAAGATAACCACGAGTAGACCCGCCAACCCACTCAGGACCAAGATGCCATTGGAGAAGACGAGGCGATCGCCCAGGTTGGCGAGCTGCCGGGGCATAAAACGGTCTTGTGCCAGGACGGAAGCCAAACGAGGAAAACCGGTGAAACTGGTGTTGGCGGCCAGAAGCAGAATGGTCATGGTCGCGGCCTGGATGAGGTAATAGACTGGGCCAGTGCCGAAGATGACCCGGCCGAGTTGTGAAACCACGGTTTCGCCCTCGCGTGGTGTGGCGTGATAGAGATAGGCCAGCGCGGTGATCCCAAAGAAGAGGGTGGCCAGCAGGAAGGCAAGTATGTAGAGCGTTGTGGCGGCGTTGCGCGACGCCGGCGGTCGAAAAACTTGTACACCCTGCGACACCGCTTCAATTCCAGTCAAGGCCGCAGAGCCCGAGGCGAAAGCACGCAGCAACAAGAAGACCGTAAGAAAATTCAGCATCGGAGCCTGGGGGGGAGTGACGGACAAGCTCAGCGGTTGATCGGCGCGCACATATTGAACCAGGCCGCCGATCACCAGCAGGTAGGCGGAGCCGATGAAAATGTACACGGGGCCGGTAAACACGGCGGCCGATTCACGCACGCCGCGCAGATTAGCCAGCAGGATGAGCGCAATGGCAAGCAGGCAGAGCAGAACGCGGAACTCATAGAGGGCAGGGAAGGCTGAAGTGAGAGCTGCAATGCCGGCGGCGATGCTGACGGCGACTGTCAACGTGTAGTCAATGAGCAATGCAGCTCCGGCCGTGAGCCCTGCAGTGACGCCCAGGTTCTCTTTGGCCACGGTGTAGGCCCCGCCACCGGTCGGATAGGCATGCAACGTCTGGCCGTAGGAGATGGCCACGATCGCGGTAAGGCCGACGATGGCAGCCGCAATCGGGATGGCGTACACGGTCGGGAAGGCCACACCGACAGCGGCGGCCGCGGTCAAAGCCAGCAGAATTTCCTCCGTGGCGTACGCGGTGGAGGAGAGATTGTCAGAGGCGAGAACGGCCAATGCCGACTTTTTGGAAAGTCTTTGCTCGTGGAGAGAAGCGGTTTCGAGAGGTGAGCCGATGAAGAGCTCTTTGAGACGTCGCAGCATCGACGACCGCCCGCCCACAGCCGAAAACCGACGTGGAACAGGCTTGTGTTCTCCTTACTAGCACACTCGCGACCGGGCAGCAAGCCAGGGAGGGTGGCTTGACTTGCCCGTTGGCTGCCGCTAGACTGGCGAGATTGAGTCGCTTTGAAAGGCGCAGAGATGCGATTGCAGCGAGAATTCGTCGCCTACATCGCGCAGCAACTGGCCGGGCAGTTGCGGGCGCGGGAGATGATTGAGACACCGACGCCAGAGCAGGTGACCGCGATCTTTCGGCAGGCCCTTCTCGACGAGCTGAGTGTCGAAGACCGGATCAACGAAAAGGTGCGGGAGATCATGAACCAGTACGCGGACGAAATTCGCCGCAGCGGAGCCTCCTACCAGGAGATGTACAAGCGCATCAAGAGCGAGTTGGTGCGAAAGGAAAAGGTGATTCTCTAAAGGTGAAGCTGAGCCGGGAAAAGGTGATTCAGCTCTCACACCGGCTGGTAGACGAGCTGGTAGCCATGGACGCGGTGGACTTCATCGAGGACCGGAACACCATCCGCCTGGAAATCGTCAACATCCTGCAGGACCTGCTCCGCCAGGAGGAGCAGATGGACCAGGCGGCCCGCCTGAAAATCGACACGCAAAAGCGCAGCATCCCGGAAGGGAGCATGGAGTGGGAGACGCTCTACCGAAAGTACTATGCGGATGAACTGCGCAAGCTCGGCGTCCACGAATAGGCGCAAACAATAACGGGCAGCCCAATGGACTGCCCGCCGGACCCACCTAAATGCGATTCCGCTAGGGCCGGCGCTTCAAGACCGGCGGTTTTTCTTCTTCTTTCTCTTCGTCCTTTTTGTCGTCTTTCTGTTCGTCGCGCTTGCGCAAGGTAGGTTTCTTCTCGCCTTCTTCCGGTGTGCGCCCGATCATGAGCAGAGCGATGCGGCTCTTAACCCGGTCGAACTCGGAACTCGTTACGACGTATTCCGGCCGCGCCGGCAGCAGTTCGGCAATCTCTTCCTGTGCCCGCTTCACGCGCTCCTTGGTGGGGGGATGGCTGGAGAAAACCTTGGGAATGGAGCCGGGCCGCTTGCGGTTCTGCTCGAGAATCTTCTCGAAGAAAGTGATGAAGGAGGTCGGGTCGTAGCCGGCCTTGTACATATACTGCAGGCCGAGAAAGTCGGCTTCGCGTTCGGCGTCGCGGGAAAACTTCAGGAAGGTAAGCGGCAGGCCGTAGCTGATACCCTGGTAGATGCCGTATCCCGCCCAGCCACCCGGGAAGAAGATGATGAGAGGGATCATCGCCCAGTTCGCGATTTGGGCCTTTGTGGCCTGCTTGGTGGCATGCCGAGCGGTAACGTGGGCAATCTCGTGCGACATCACGCCAGCGAGCTCGGCCTCTTCGGTGGCCGCCAGAATCAGGCCTGAGTTGATATAGAAGAAGCCGCCCGGCAGGGCGAAGGCGTTAATCTCGTCCGAATCAATCACCTTAACGGTAAAGGGCACGCGGGCGTCGGAATTGCGAACCAGGTTCTGGGCCACGCGGTCCACGTATTCGTGGATGATTGGGTCATCGACGAGCTTGGCGCTCTGCTCGATCATCTGCGCCAACTGCTTGCCCAGGCGTACTTCGGCTTCGAGCGAATACAGATTCAAGCCGCCGCCGACGTTCCGCTCGCCGATCTTGTCCGGATCCTTTTTCGGATCGCGCGTGTCTTTCTCGCCGGCAAAACCCAGCGGAACGAGCAAGCAAATCGCCAGCCAAACCGCTATCCCGTGCCCCACCAGCCGTCTCATTGTTCTCTCCTCACCCCATCCTACCACCGGGCCGCCGCGGGAGCAATCGCTTCCGTACCCATTTGTTTGGATGACACAAACGAGAAAAATGGTTCGCCGGGCGCGAGCTTTTAGTGAACATCTTAAGAAGCCCGGCTTGACGCCTTCTGCCAATGCGTCTAAAGTGCCTAGCGACCCGCACACGGCCGGGGAGGTTCAGATTGGTGGTTGCGCGCATCCGGATGGGCCAGGTGTGGCGGCACAACGCCACGGGAGAGACTTATCTGGTCACCCGCGTCTACGAGGAGGCCTTTTCGACCTACGCCGTATTGCGCAAGGTAGGCCTGGAAGTTGGTGACACGCTGCGGCTTAAGGTGCAGAAGACCGCCGAGGGTATCGCGCTCGAAGGCTATACGTTTACCCAAGAGGAGGAGAGGAAACTCTAGCCCGCCGCATCCCCCCTAATGGTTACCGAAGTCCTCACTCTCCTGGCCGGCTTCATCATCGCCGTGATCTCCCGGACCGGGTATTGGGGGATCGTGCTGCTGATGGCGATTGAGTCGGCCTGCATCCCGTTGCCCTCGGAAATCATTATGCCGTTCTCGGGCTATCTGGTGACGACGGGCCGCTTCAGTCTCTGGTGGGTGGGGGTAGCTGGCGCCATCGGATGCAACGTAGGCTCGATTGCGGCCTACGCGGTGGGGACCTACGGTGGCCGGCCGTGGCTGGAGCGCTATGGCCGCTATGTTCTCATTTCCCACCACGACCTGGCCTGGGCGGATCGGTGGTTTTCGCGCTACGGCGAGGCCACCGTGTTCTTTGCGCGCCTGCTCCCGGTCATCCGCACCTTCATCGCCCTGCCGGCAGGCATCGCGCGGATGAATTTCTGGCGGTTCAATCTCTACACCTTTCTCGGCTCGCTGCCCTGGTGCTTGGGTTTGGCCTACGTCGGCCTGAAACTGGGTGAGCGGTGGCCGACCTTGCGGGACTACTTCCACAAGTTCGACACCGCGATCGGGGTGGTGATTGTGGCGGCGGTGGTGTGGTTCGTCTGGTCGCGGTGGAAGAATCGGGGGCGGATGCCTGCCTAGCCTGCGCTGCGGCGCACCTGGTCTATTCGGAGCCTTCTTCCTGGTAGCGCGTTTTCAGTTGGTCGAGCACGCCGGCGTCGGTGAGCGTCGTAGTATCGCCGAGTGCCTTACCTTCGGCGATGTCGCGCAGCAGCCGGCGCATGATCTTGCCGCTGCGGGTCTTGGGGAGGTCGGCGGCAAAGACGATCTTCTCCGGTCGTGCCAGGGCGCCAATCTTTTTCACCACGTGATCCTTGAGGGCATCCATCAACTCGGGGCTGGGATGGAAGCCATCTTTGAGGGTCACGAAGGCGGCAATCGCCATACCCTTGATCTCGTGCGGAATGCCAACCACGGCGGCCTCGGCCACGCGCGGATGATCGACCAGGGCGCTCTCCACCTCAGCCGTACCAATGCGGTGGCCCGCCACGTTGAGCACATCGTCGACGCGGCCCAGGAGCCAGAAGTATCCGTCCTTGTCGCGCTTGGCGCCGTCGCCGGTGAAGTAGACTCCCTTCTTCCACTTGCTCCAGTACTGGCGCACGTAGCGTTCCGGATCGCCGTAGATGGTGCGGAGCATGGCAGGCCAGGGACGCGTGAGGGCCAGGTAGCCGCCACCCACTTCGATGCGCTTGCCGGATTCGTCCAGTATGTCGGCTTCGATCCCCGGAAAAGGCCGGGTGGCGGAGCCGGGCTTGAGGGCGGTGATGCCGGGCAGGGGAGTGACGAGGATCATTCCCGTTTCCGTCTGCCACCAAGTGTCGACCACCGGGCAGCGGCCGCCGCCGACCGTCTGCTGGTACCAGACCCAGACCTCGGGGTTGATGGGCTCGCCGACCGTGCCGAGCAGGCGCAGGCTGGAGAGGTCGTGCTTTTGGATCCATTCGGCTCCCCATTTCATAAAGGCGCGAATGGCGGTGGGGGCGGTGTAGAAGATGGTGACACCGTAGCGCTCGACAATCTGCCAGAAGCGGTCGCGGTCGGGCCAATCGGGCGCGCCTTCGTACATCACCGCCGTGGCCCCGTTGGCGAGCGGGCCGTAGACGGAGTAGCTGTGGCCGGTCACCCAGCCAATGTCGGCCGTGCACCAGAAGATGTCGTCTTCCTTCAGGTCACACACCGACTTGGTGGTGGCGTAGGTGCCCACGAGATAGCCGCCCGTGGTATGCACGACGCCTTTTGGCTTGCCAGTGGTGCCGGAGGTGTACAGCGTGTAAAGCATGTCCTCGGCATCCATCGCTTCGGGCGGGCAATAGGCGGCCGCGTCCTGCATCAGGCGGTGGTACCAGTGGTCGCGCCCTTCAATCACGCGCAGGGGAAAGGCGGCACCACCTGCGACGGGATTGTGGCGACGCACGATGACCACATTCTTGATGGACGGGCACTCGCGCAGCGCGTAGTCGGCGTCGTGTTTGAGCGGCAGGAGGTTGCCGCGGCGATAGCCGCCGTCGGCGGTGATTAGGAGCTTGGCCTCAGCATCATTGATGCGGTCGCGCAGCGCCTCAGCGCTGAAGCCGGCGAAGACCACCGAGTGCACGGCGCCGATGCGGGCGCAGGCCAGCATAGCCACCACCGCCTCGGGAATCATGGGCAGGTAGATGGCGACGCGGTCGCCTTTGCGGATGCCGAGGCTCTTGAGCGCGTTGGCGAACCGGTTGACGTCGCGGTAAAGGTCCCAATAGGTCAGGGTGCGCTGGTCGCCGGGTTCACCTTCCCAGATGAGCGCGGCTTTGTTCTTGCGTCCCGAACCATCGGAACGGACGTGCCGGTCGAGACAGTTGACGCTGGCGTTGATCTTCCCGCCTACAAACCACTTCGCGTGCGGTGGCTTCCACTCCAGCACGCGCTTCCAGGGTTTTATCCATTCGAGTTCGCGGGCAAAGTCAGCCCAGAACTTCTCCGGATTCCGCCGTGCGCGCTCATACACCTTGGGGT
>JACQTG010000251.1 GCA_016210895.1 Acidobacteriota bacterium | reverse complement strand
GTCGAAGCCGGCCACGCGCGCCGTGCCCGCCGTGGGCGCGAGAAAAGTAGCCAGCAGTCGCAGCCAGGTGGTCTTTCCGGCGCCGTTAGCGCCCAGCAGACCGTAGAGCTGTCCTGGCTGGCAGCGGAAGCTGACTTGATCGACCGCGCGGATTTCGCCCCGCTTGCGGTCATGGAAGATTTTGGTCAGGTCTTTCGTTTCGATCACGGGAGAAGCGGCGATGGTACGGGCGAGGACGATGCAAGTCAAGCGCGTCGCCGCGCCGATTCTACACCCGCCACGGGCGGCCTTGACGAATCTGAGGGCATCTGTTATTTTGTTGAATTTGTCTGCCTGCGGAAATGTGTCTGGCCGGAGGGCAGTCGAAATCTATGCGCACGTATTTCCCGAGAGGAAAGGACGTGGAGGCACTGGCGCAGGAAAAATGGTACGTGGTGGACGCGCGCGACCAGGTGCTCGGGCGCCTGGCGGCGCGTGTGGCGCGGCTGCTCATCGGCAAGCACAAGCCGCGCTGGAGCCCGCATCTGGATTGCGGCGACCATGTCGTCGTCATCAACGCCCGCCAGGTGCAACTGACCGGAAAGAAGCTCGAGCAGAAAGTGTATCGCTGGCATTCGGGCTATCCGGGAGGCTTGAAAGAATTTCCCGCCAAAGCGCTCTACCAGAAGAAACCGGAAATGATGGTGCGGGAAGCGATTCTCGGTATGCTGCCCAAAAACAAGCTGCACAAGCGGAGGGCGAAGAAGCTGCGCGTCTATGCCAATGGGGAGCATCCGCACCAGGCGCAACAGCCAGAACTGATCGACGTAGGAAAAGAAGCTACGACGAGAGAGAGGAAAAAGTAACCCGAGATGGGCGAAGCAGAAGTCGAATCCACTACGGTTGAGCACGAACCGGAGACGGCGCCGGCACCTGCCGTCGCGCCGGAGCCCGCACCCACGCGGCTGTACGGCACGGGACGGCGGAAGACGTCGGTGGCGCGCGTCTTCCTGCGCCCTGGAACGGGCCAAGTGAAAATCAACGATCGACCGGCAGACAAGTATTTTCCCAATCCTTTCTGGCGCAAGCATGCGCGGGAGCCGCTTGACTTCGTCGGCGCGAGCGAGCAGTACGATGCGATGATCACCGTGCGGGGTGGCGGCATGACCGGGCAGGCAGGAGCCGTGCGGCTGGGCTTGGCGCGCGCCCTGGCGGCGGTCGGCACCGACGTGAGGGTAAAGCTGCGCCAGGGGGGTTTTCTGACGCGCAATCCGCGGATGAAAGAGCGGAAAAAGTACGGCCAGAAGGGAGCGCGCAAGCGCTTCCAGTGGACGAAGCGGTAAGGCCGAGGCGAGGACAAGTGGCAACGAACGTGGAAGCACGAGACGGCGTGGTCAACGTCACCATGAAGGAGCTGCTCGAGGCCGGCGTCCACTTTGGTCACCAGACGCGCCGCTGGAATCCGAAGATGAAGGAGTACATCTTCGGGGAGCGTAACGGGATCTACATCATTGATCTGCAGAAAACGCTGAAGATGTTCAAGGAGGCGTCGCAGTTCGTCGCCGATCTGGCCGCCAATGGCAAGACGCTCCTGTTTGTGGGCACGAAGCGCCAGGCACAGGAAGCCATCTCGGAAGAAGCGCAGCGCTGCGGGATGTTCTACGTTAACCACCGCTGGCTCGGCGGCACGCTCACCAACTGGGCCACTCTCAAGAAGTCCATCAACCGCTTCAAAGAGCTGGAAGAGATGGAGCAGGATGGGCGGCTCGAGCGGTTGCCGAAGAAGGAAGCCACGCGCATCCGGCGCGAGTTGCGCCACCTGCGCGAGAACCTGTCCGGGATCAAGGACCTGCCCGGCCTGCCCGACGCCTTGTTCGTGATTGATGCGGGCAAGGAAATCATCGCTGTGCGTGAAGCGCGCAAGCTGAGCATTCCGGTGGTGGCGGTGGTGGACACGGATTGCAACCCCGAGGAAGTGGATTACGTGATTCCCGGCAACGACGATGCCTTGCGTTCGATTCGCCTGTTCGTCTCTAAGATGGGCGACGCGGTGCTGACGGGTCGCGCCACCTACGAGCAGGCGCAGCTGGAAGCGGCCAAGGCGGAGGCCGCCGAAGCCGCAGGCGTGGTCGAGGGCGAAGTCGCCCTGGGCGAAGGCGTAGGCGTGGCCGAAGATGTAGCCGAGGAGTTTGAATCTGTCGTCGAAGCGTATGACCCCGACGAGGTTTTGCCCCCGCACCTGCGCCCGCGCCCCGTTCCGAGCGGAGAAGAGCGGAGCGAGCCGGCGGCTGAATCCGAGCCGGGCGAGGACGAACAGAGCACATCCCCCGAAACTTGATGGTCGAACCGGACAACTGTACAGTAGGGGAGGCGGGAGCCGTGCCGAACCTGCTGCTTTTTTTTTGCGACGAATCCTGAACAGCGTATGGACGTGAACCCCAAACACAATCCCACCAAGACGGCCATCACCGCCCAGGAGGTCAAGAAGCTTCGCGAGTTGACGGGAGCGGGCTGGATGGAGTGCAAGACGGCGCTGGAAGAGAGCGGCGGTGATAGTGAGCAGGCGGTGACGCTGCTGCGCAAGAAAGGGATGGCGACGGCGCAGAAGAAGGCCGGCCGGACGACTTCGGAGGGTGTGGTCACGAGCTACATCCATGCCGGGCACAAGATCGGCGTGCTGGTGGAGGTGAACTGCGAGAGCGACTTCGTGGCCCGCACGCCGGAATTCCGCCAGCTCGTCCACGACCTGGCCATGCACATCTGCGCTGCCGACCCGCGCTTTGTGCGCCGCGAGGAAGTCACGCCGGAGGTTCTCGCCCGCGAGCGGGAAATCTACCGCGCCCAGGCCCAGAGCTGCGGCAAGCCGGAAAAAGTGGTGGACAAGATCGCCGAGGGCAAGCTGGAAAAATTCTACGAGGAAAACTGCCTCTACGAGCAGCACTTCATCAAAGATGACAAGATGACGGTGCGCGAGCTGATTGACGGCGTCATCGCCAAGGTGCGCGAAAATATCACCGTGCGGCGCTTCGCCCGCTTCAAGGTGGGTGAGAGCGCGACCACAGCAGAATCCGCGGCGGGTCAGGGTGAGGCGGGCGAATAATGGCGGAGCCGGTCTTCAAGCGCGTGATGCTGAAGCTGAGCGGCGAAGCCTTTATGGGCCCGCAAGGCTTCGGCATCCACGACGACACGGTG
>JACQTG010000250.1 GCA_016210895.1 Acidobacteriota bacterium | reverse complement strand
GGGTTACCCTCCGAAGCTCGACCCGCGTAGGAGGGCCCGCGTTGCGGCACGCCCCTCACCCTCGCCCTCCAGCCACCCCCGCCCCCATCAACCAGTGACCCGATAAACCAGTAAACCAACTACGGCGGGAGAAGCAGCGCCTTATTGTCTCCGCCGAGCCTGGTGGCCCCTGCCACCAGAGGGAATTTGGTTGCCAACCAAATTGGGACACTTGCCGAAATCCAATGGTTTTGACACGTTGTCACCGTCGCGGAATTTCCCGCTACAGGATGACTTGACCACTGTGCGTTGACTTTCCCTGAGGCGCGCTCTAAGATGGCACCAACTCCCATCGAATAGACCGGTGGCGCCATGTACGACGTCGCCATTGTAGGTGCTCGCTGTGGGGGCTCGCCGACCGCGATGCTCCTCGCCCGCCGCGGTTATCGAGTGCTGCTCGTGGACAAGGCTGCGTTTCCGAGCGACACCATATCGACCCATTTCATTCATGCGCCCGGCGTCGCCCGACTCAAGCGCTGGGGCCTCCTCGATAAAGTTGTTGCCTCGAACTGTCGACCGGTGCGCAGCTATTGTTTGGATGTCGGCCCCTTCTCACTGACGGGCTGTCCCCCGCCAGTGGATGGTGTTGCTACAGGCTATGGTCCTCGCCGAACCGTGCTCGACAAGATCCTCGTCGATGCGGCCGTCGAAGCAGGAGCAGAGTTGCGCGAGAAATTCACAGTCGAGGAAGTTTGCTTCGAGGACAACCGCGCTGCTGGCATCCGTGGCCGAACCAGGAACAGTACGAGCGTGACGGAGAAGGCGCGGCTTGTCATCGGAGCCGACGGTTTGCACTCCCTGGTCGCCCGCATGGTCGGGGCCGCGATAACCTACGAGAAGCCGACTGTCGCCTGCGCGTATTACACCTACTGGAGCGGTGTTTCAGTCGGGGGCGCTGAGCTCTACCCGCGCGACCACCGATTCGCGGTCGCCTTCCCGACAAACGACAACCTCGTTTGCACGGGCATGGAGTGGCCAAAAGAAGAGTTTCATGTCGTCCGGAAGGACATCGAAGGCCACTACCTGAAGACACTCGAATTGCTTCCGGGACTCGGCGAGCGCATACGAGCGGGCAAGCGGGCTGAACGTTTTGTTGGGACTGCCGATTTGCCGAACTTTTTCCGCAAGCCCCATGGTCCCGGCTGGGCATTGGTAGGCGACGCCAGCCACCATAAGGACCCCAATGGGGCATTCGGAATCAGTGATGCTTTCCGGGATGCCGAGCTTCTCGCAGACGCCGTCGACAAGGGCTTTTCTGGCCGCCAGCCGCTGGAGGAGGCGCTGGCGGAGTATGAGCGTCAGCGCAACCAAGTGTCGATGCCTTCTTTCGAGCTCAATTTCCAGTTCGCCACTCTGCAGCCGCCTCCGCCTGAGATGAAGGCGCTATTCGGCGCCCTTCGCGGCAACCAGATGGAGACGGATCGTTTCATTGGTGCATTGATCGGTACCGTGCCGATTCCGGAGTTTTTCTCGCCGGAGAACACCCGACGGATCATCGCTGCTGCCGAGCGTGGGGAAGGCCCGAGATAGAAGCCTGCGTTCGCGGCAATGTTGTGACCGTCCATCGGGGCGTGCCAAAACCAAATGATTTCCACACAGCCTCCCCGCCTTGAACCGCACGGCGTCGCCGCTGTTCTCCCAAAAATGGAAGTTGAATTTGACCGAGCCAGACGAAAACTCGGAAAACAAAAATGCTCCGTGGTCGCACGTCCTCGGAGCGCCATCGGCAGCCAGGAGCAGTCAAGCAACGCCGCGATCCCCTCCCAGCGGCACGCCAATCGCCCCGAAGCCTGATCCCGCGCCGCGTTACCACCCGCGCGGGAGGGGCTCGGAGTCCCGCCCGTCCGTCAGGGCTTCGTCTCGCCGTAGTGCTTGCGCATGTAGTCGAGGACGACGGCGTCAATCTGATTGTCCTTGCGAAAGCGCATCTCCAAGTTCTCCCAGCCCTGGAAATCCTCGAGGGCCTTGCGGGTGGCCTGGTCGTAAACGCCGTTAATTTCGCCTTCGTAGAAGCCGGTGCGGGCGAGGATCTCCTGAATCTCGCGCACCAGGGCGGGCGTGAGGGGAACGAGCTGGTTCGACTCGCCGAAGTAAAGGGTGTGGACGTCGAGCAGGCGGCGAAGCTCGCGGATCGGATCGGAGTGGTCGTCCACGCGCAGGTCCACCCAGCGGTCGCCCACGCCACCGTAGCCGGCCCCGGCCCGCACCACCAACAGCGCCGCCGATTCCTTGCCGCGCTGGTCGCCACCGGCGGCTTCGCCCGCTTCCAAGGCGGCCATCAACCGCTCGGCCAGCGACCCGGAGGTTTTCGTGAACTTCTCCGCCATGGCCTGGACGACGGCGCGGCCCGCCAGGATGTTCCCTTGCACGGTGTAGTTCTCGCCCACGATGTGCCCCGCGAAGGAAAAGCACTTCTTTCCCGTCCAGGCCGCTGCCTGCCCCTGGGCATCCACCAATCCCACTTGGCGGTCGTCGCGGCCGGGGTCATTCTCGATGAGCTGGTCGAGCGCCTGCTGGGCGCTGAAGCCGAGCTCCATCATTCTGAGCCCCTGGGAACCGAAGCTCAGATTCGCGGCGGCCTGCGTGGCCACCGCCCCCACGCCAGCCTTGGCGTAGGGCACCATCGCTCCCACCGCAGGAAACTTGGAGGCCACCGCCACACCCAAGTCGCCGGTGGCAGGGTCGTAGGCGACGAGGGAAAAGGTGGCGGTAAAACGCACCGGGTGGACACCAGCCAGCAGGGCTGCCCCCAGCAACACCGTGGGCGCGAGCACAAGCATCCACTGCCTCGTCATCGTCCCTCCCTTCTGACTGGTCGGGCAGATTCTTGTTTCAGGTGAGATAGGCCACATGGAACCCGGTGAGCATCCCCACCTGCTCGCGAGTGGCCCGGCGACCGGAAGGCGTCGGGAGTCCAGAAAGGACGTTCAGGCCCCGCCCAAGACGTTACTGAGCAGGGCGAGCAGGTCGGTGGTGGTGACAATCCCCACCAACTTATTATCCCCCTCAACCACCGGCACCGACCCGAACTTGCGCTCGTGCATCAGCTTCACCACTTCGGTGATGGGCGCGTCGGGTTTCACCGCCACCGGATCCCGCGCCATCACCTTCTCAATCGGAGTGGTTTCGAAGATGCGGTTGTACTCCTCGGGAGACATCTTCCCGAAGATGGAGGGCGAGGCCCGCTGCACATCGCGGTCGGAGAGCAGGCCTACCAGGCGGTCGCCGTTGACGACCGGCATATGCCGGAAGCCGCTCGAGCGCATCAGCAGCACGGCGTCCAGCAGCTTGGCATCGTGGGGCAGTGTGGTGATTTCCCGGGTCATGATGTCGCCAACCAGCTTCGGTACGGGCACGCCCCACCCCCAGGGTATGTTGCGCCGCCTAGTCAAACACACGTGCGGCGCGGAGTCAAGCCGCGTCGAACAGTGGCCTTCTGACACACCCTGAAACTTGATTGAGGCAGACGGCATCCTATTAACCTAGGTTGCCAATGGGACGGCGACTCATCTCGACGGTCTGGTTGCTGTTGCTGCTAGGGAGCCCGCTAACCCCACTCCTGCGCCCCGTGGCCGCCGTCGCCTCTCACGAATGCAAGTGTGACGAACGTCTCTGCCGCTGCGCCCATCAACATCCTAGACTGAAGAAGCCCAGGTGCCACTTCCCGGGCGGCGCGCCCAGTCAGGTCTCGCTTCAATCGTGCGGCGACCGCGAGGAGCGCGCCCTCACTCCACAAGTGTATTTGCCTACGGAACCGATTGAAATCAGACGCCCCGCCCCGCTGGTGCTTGAAATGCCGCCGGGAGCGCCCCTCTGGCATTCGGTTTTCCTCCAGGCCGACTCTCCGCCTCCTCGCCGCGCTCGCGCTTAACAGGGCTGTTCAAAACAATAAGCGCGGGTTTCCCCCGCGTGCTCCTAATCCTTTTTTCCTGCGGAGGAAAAAATGCGCGGCTTCTTGCGGGTCTCAGCTTTTCTCGCCGTCGGACTTGTCTTGCTTTTGCGGCCGAACCCGGCGTGGGCGCATCGCGGTGAGCCTCTCAGCACGGAGTTCGCCTTGCCGTTCGCTCCCGGCACGGGCAACTGGAAGATCCAGTTCGAGTACGAGCGCGAGGGGCCCGGGGTCAGCGAACAGGCGCGTCCGGAGACGGAGATCGAGATCGGACTCTTTCCCCGCCTGCAAGTGAATGCCGGCTTCCCCTTGCGGCGGGCCGACGAAGGCCCGGGGCAACCACCGCGCACCTTCGGCGGCAAGCTGGAGCTGGGGGCGCGTTACCTGCTGTTCGGTGGGGAGGACCGCCGCTACGCCGTTTCGGTGCAGGCTGAAGCGGAAGCGCCCACCGGCCCGAGCCGGCTTGCGGGCGACGCGCCCGAACTCGGGGCCGGTATCTTTGTGGACCGCTATCTCGGCCAGAAGTTCCGGCTCCATTCCAACCTGCTCTGGAAGACCACCATCGGGGGGCAGCAGGAGGTCGAGCGCATTTTCAAGTACGACCACGCTCTCGTGTGGTTCGCCTCTCGCCACTGGGCGCCGGTGATCGAGCTGAACGGCGAGACCCAGACCGCCACCGGAAACACCCGGCTGAGCGTCCAGCCCGAGGTGATCTTCTTCGCCACCCACTACCTGGAACTGAAGGCGGGCGTTCCGCTGGGTCTCACCGCCAGCACACCCGACATCGGCGTTCGCTTCCAAGTAGCCATCATCTGGGGAGGCAAATGAAGGTCGGGCCGGCGGTCATTCTCCCGGCGGCCCGAGCCACGGAGGTCGGCTCAAACTCCGAGCTGCTCCAGCCGCTCACGCCACTCGGGATGCGCGGAGAGCCACAGCAGGACCATCACCACCAGAAGCAGAATAACCACCACGGCCAGCATGAACCCTACGCCGAACTGGATGCCGCGCCAGAGCGGGCTCTCCTCGCCGGCGCTGACCCCGGCAGGCGGGCCAAGCGCCGGGGTGGCCGCCCTCTGGGAGTCCGCCGCCGGAGGGGCGGGAGACCCTGCCTGGGGCGGCGACCCCAGCGGCGGACAATGAGGGCACGTCTCTAAGGCCACACTCACCGAGCGGCCGCAACGGGGACAGACCCAGCGCATGGCTCGCCATCCCTACCGGCGGAACCGCCACACGAAGGTGATCTGGGCCAGCTTTTCGCGGAAGCTGCGGTCGTCCGGTTTGCTCGGGTCGGGGATGTCGAATGTGTTGACGTTGCGCTCGACCGTGAACAGGAAGAAGCGGTTTTCGCTGTTGCCGATGCGGTACTGCAACTGGGCGCGGAACTTGGGCCGCCGGTAGCCGCCGGTGCCGAACCGACGCACCCCGTCTGCCGTAAAGGCGCTGAGCAATTCGGCGTTGAGTTCCCGGTAGAGCAGCTCCAGAGTAAAAAACTTGGGGAATTCGAGGTTCAGGCTGCCTTGCAGGCTGCGGGTCTGGTCGCCAGCGCTCTGGCGGAGCCTCACCCGCTGACCTGTTTGTGGGTCCGGCACATCCAGGGTTTCCAGCTCCACCTGCTTGCTTTCCCGCTCGGTCTCAAAGCGGACATCACCGCTCACAGTCCAGGCGCCGATGTAGAGGGGCGGGAGGCGGTACTGGGCCATGGCTCGGTGGGTGAAGGTCGAGTTTCCCGGCTGGACCCGGTCCCGATTGCGGCGGTACTCGTAGGTGAACTTGAACTGCTGGTTTCCCACCGGGAAATTGATTTCCGCGTAGGGAATCTTGGTGGCCCGCTCCCGGAACAGCGGGGTAAGAAAGGTGAGCGTGTCGCCGGTAGTGGAATCGGTCTGCGTATCCGTGCTGAAACTGCCCTTGTTGCTGGTTTCCAGCGCCCGTTCCCGGAACCCCAGCTCCACCACCAGCCGCTGCCAGAACGGCAGGGAGCGCACGGTGAGGCGGACTTCAGGCAGGCGAACCACCGTGGTCATTTCGCCGCCCTCCGAATCCACCACGTGGTTGAACGGCAGAAGCTGGAATGTCACTAGCTGGCCGGTACGACTGCACTCGATGATCTCCCGGCTGCGGTCCGAGCTCGTGTTGGGTAGAATCTGGGGCAGGAGCCTCTCGCTGGTTTCCGAGCAAACGCGGCGGGGAACCAACTCCACCACTGGATCGCCGGGCAGGTTGTTGCTGGTGCGGCGGAAGCTGGCGGTGAGCGAAAGCTGCTTCGTGAAGTCCACCGTCCCTTGGGCGGAGACGTCCTGTAGGTCCTGCACCTGCCGAGCGTTGACGGAGAAAAAATTGGGCATGAAGCGATTGTACTCGGCCCGCCACCGGTAGCGCGGCCCCTGCTGCGACACTTCCACCCGAAGGGCGTAGTCCCAGCTCTTCCCATGCTGAAAGCGGGGGTCGAACTCGGTGCCACTGTAGGCCAGCTCCCCGGACAGCCGCAGGTTCCGCCGGAAGCCGAGGGCCCAGTCCACGCTGAACAGCTGGTTGTTGAACGGAGCCACCCGGGACTCGCCGGGGAGGGAGCGGATGATGTCGCTGCCTTGCGAGTAGTTCACCCCCACCCAGCGGTTTTCTCCCAGGGGTTTCTCGCCCCGAAAGCCGAGCACCATCCGGGTATAGGGTTTGCTGGGATTGGTGGGGTCGGGGAGGCTGCGGTAGTCGGTGAACTTCTCGAACCCGCGGAAGATCGCCCCCCAGCGGTCCGAGAACGCCGCGGCCGTTCCGGTCAACCGCAGCCCACCCCAGATGTCCAGGTCTTTGCGCAGGCTCAAGCCCTTGACGTTGTGGTTGAAGCTGAAGCGGGAGTAGTTAACCAGGCTGTCGCCCGCGATCAATTCAAAGCTGGGGCCGGTCCAACGGGCGTAGGCCCGCTGCAAGCTGTTCCGCTCCGGGTCCACCCGCGGATCGTCGGTGTAGCGGAACACCCCGGTGGTTTCCAGCTGCTGCCCGCCGACCAACGGGCGCTTGTTCATAAAGCTGAATTCCGCAATGTGGTTGACCCCTTCGTGGAGGAAGGAGCGGTCCACGTTGCCTTTGAGACCAGTGGCGTCCACCCCATACTTCCACTCCATGAACAGCTCACCTTGTTCCGGGCCCGGTTCTTGGGGGGTCGGGGCTTGCACCACCTGAGCTTCAACTCGTTGCTGGCCCGCCGAGGGCTCGGCCTTTTCCGCCGGAGGCGGAGGGGGGGTTGGAGGCTGGGACGGAGGCTTTTGCTCTTGCGCGGCCGGGGCGGCGGCAAAGAAACAAACCGCGCCCGCCGGGGCTGCGCAGGCGGCCCACAACGCGAACACCAACACCGTTGTGCTCCGCCGCCGACGGGACCGGGCTGCCAGATGACTCCCCAAACCAGATTCTCCCCACTCTTGCCGGGACCCCCAGTCCCCGCAAGACAGACCAACGGCGCGCGGATTGCGGGCTGCTACTTTAGTGGCTGGGCGGCAATCGGGTCAAGGAAAAACAAATTAAGCCGGCTAATTGCAGAGAAAAAGCAAACTCTGCGGAGGGCGGGCAAAGCTGCCCCCGAGTCGGGCGGACGCGAACCCAGTCAGCCTATCACTCCACCGCCGGGAGGATGAACTCGGTCAGGAGGCGGTCGGTTTGCTCATGCATGCCGCGCGTGTTGTAGTTCGTGCTGGTAATGACCACAACAAGGCTTAGCTCCGGGAATACAGCGATCTTGTTTCCTCCGTTCCCGCTCATGTAATAGGCGGACAGCCTCCGGCCTCCCGCCGGGAATGCACGCAGCCACCAAAGGTAGCCGTATTCAGTCTCGTCGTCCACGCGGACGTGGGGGCGGACGGACGTTTTCACCCAGGCCTCCGACACAACGCGCGTGCCGTTCCACCCTCCCCCGTTCGCATAGAGCTGTTCCAGCTTCAGCAGGTCACGGCTTGTGAGGCGCAGCCCTCCGCCCGTGTGCGCGAGCCCGAGCGGAGAAAACTGCCATTGCGGGTGGTGAATTCCCAAGGGAGCAAAAAGGCTTTGCCGGGCGAATTCTTCGACGGAGATGCCGGTGGCGCTCTCGATCACTCCGCCGAGCAGTGAAACTCCCGCCGTGCAGTAGCTGAAGCTCCGCCCGTAGGGCGAGTCTTTCGGCTCGGTCGCCCACGGCGGGAATCCCTTGATGGGAAGGTCAAGTGTGAATTGAATCCAGTCCTCTATCAGGTACATCCGCTCCTCGTTGCCGCGCGAGAACTGGTTCCAGTCGTCACACTCGAGCAGCGAACTCATGGTGAGGAAGTCTTCCACGGTAATTTTTTCCTTACGTGGGTCCGGGTTCTGGAGAGCCTGCTTGTCGGGAAAGAACCGCACGACCGGCGCCCCCACCTCCGGCAGCTTGCCGTGGTCGAGGGCGATACCCACCAGCATTCCCGTGACGGTCTTCGTCGCCGAGCGCGTGTCCCGCAGACTGGCCTCGGTGCCCTCGAAATACGCTTCGTAAGCCAGCTTGCCGTTCCGGGCAATCAGAACGCTTGTGATTTTTTTGAACTCCCCTGAGCGGATAGCTTGTTCCATCGCCTGGAGACGCGCACCCGAAAGCCCCACAGATTCCAAACTCGCCCGCTTCCAGCCGTCTTGTCGCGCCGGAGGGGACTCAAGCGGCGCCTCTTGCGCCAAAAGCCCAAGGCTCGAAGAGCCTGTGAACACCAAGAACAAACAACAGAGAACTCGGCGCGGCATGGGGGTAAGACCTCCTTAGGAGCCTTCTCTTCACCCAGATGTGTTTGAGTCGGAAATGGTTAGCATCCGTGCACAAAAGAAAGAATGTATATGCACCAACCATCGGGGAATTCGGCAGGCGAGGCCCTTCGCTTCACTGCCTTCGCTCGGGACAACCCGCTGGCCGGGGAACAAATGCCCTTGGGCTTGTCTCGACCCGGTGGGGACTCGCTCAGGGTAAAATTTCCTGCGGGAATTTTAGTGCGGAAGGTGGGATTCGAACCCACACGCCTTTCGGCACCGCCCCCTCAAGACGGCGTGTCTGCCAGTTCCACCACTTCCGCAACCAAGAGGATTCTAGCCAAACCCGACGCGGCTGTAAACCGACCTAGGGCTGGGAGGGCGCCGGCGGCCCGGCGGGCGTGGATTCGGCCGGGGGCAGGGCCGGCTGGCCCTGCTGCTCAGCCGGCTTGGGCGCCTCTTCGACGAGCGACGTGGCGCGTGGTCCCGAGGCGTAGATGGCCAGGGCCAGCGAGGTCACCATAAAGACCACGGCGAGAAACGTGGTGGCCTTGGAGAGAACCGTCGCGGCGCCGCGCGGCCCGAACGCGGTCTGGCTGCCAGCGCCCCCGAAGGCCCCGGCTAGGTCGGCCGCCCGGCCGCTCTGCAGCAGCACCACTAAGGTCAGCAGCGCGCACACCAGCACGTGGAGAGCGGTCAGGAGCGGCGGATAGAACTTCACTCCGGCGAAGATGAGTCCCCCTGCCGTCAGGAACGCCATCGCCCAGTAGATTCTTTCGGTCATCTCCGTCCTAAAAGTTAACGATGGCTGCGAAGCCCTCCGGTTCCAGGCTGGCCCCGCCCACCAGGGCGCCGTCAATCTCCTTCTGGGCCATCAAGCCCTTGATGTTGTCGGGCTTAACGCTGCCGCCGTAGAGGATGCGCAGCTCCTGGGCCACCTGCGTCCCGAACCGCTCGTCCGCCAGCCGCCGCAGCAGCCGGTGGGCCTCGGCCGCCATCTCCGGCGTGGCGGTCCGGCCGGTGCCGATGGCCCACACCGGCTCGTAGGCAATGATGATACGGGCAAACTGCGTGGCGGTCAACGCGCTGAAGGCTCCGAAGAACTGCCGGGTGAGGACCAGCTCGGTGGCGGCCGCTTCCCGCTCTTCGAGCTTCTCCCCCACGCAGACGATGGGCGTCAGCCCCGCCTCGAGCCCCGCCGTAATCTTCCGGGCGACGCCCTCGTCGGTCTCGTAGAAATACTGCCGCCGCTCGGAGTGGCCGAGGATGACGTAGTGGCAGCCGGCCTCCACCAGCATCCCCGGCGATACTTCGCCCGTGTAGGCGCCCTGCTTCTCCCAGTGCACGTCCTGGGCCCCGATGGCGATGCTCGTCTCGCGGGCTGCCTCTACGGCGGCGGGCAACGAGGTAAACCCCGGGCAGATAACGATATCGCAGTGGGTCGAGCGGGCCACGAGCGGCTTGAATTTCTCGAAGAAAGCGCGGGTCTCCCGCACCGTCTTGTACATTTTCCAGTTTCCCGCCAGGACGGGACGACGCATTCAGTTACCTCCGCAGGAACTGCAGATCCCTCGCTGCACCCCTCGACCCTTCGACTTCGCTCAGGGCAGGCTTCGCTCGGGGCAGGCTCAGGATGACGAATCCGGCAGGTGCACCGGCTTCGTCACTTGTCGGTGAGAGCTTCGACACCGGGGAGCGTCCGTCCGCCGAGAAACTCGAGCGAGGCCCCGCCACCGGTGGAGATGTGGGACATCCGCGAGGCCACCCCCGCCTTGTGGACGGCGGCAATCGAGTCGCCTCCGCCCACGATCGAAGTGGCGCCCGACTCGGCAATGGCCCGCGCCACCGCCATCGTCCCGCCCGCAAAGGGCTCGCACTCGAACACGCCCATCGGGCCGTTCCAGACCACGGTCTTCGCCGGGCGGATGGCGGCGGTGAAGGCTTCGACCGTTTTCGGGCCGATATCGAGGGCCATCAGGTTCGGGGGGATCTCATTCAGCCCCACGACGCTGGGCTTTGCGGCCGGGTCGATCTTCTCGGCGACCAGGTGGTCCTGCGGCAAGAGCACCTTCACCCGGCGCTGCTCAGCCTCGCCGAGCAGTTGCTTCGCCAGCTCCAGCTTGTCTTCTTCCAGGAGCGACTTCCCCACCCCCACCCCCCGTGCCTGCAGGAACGTGTACGCCATCCCGCCGCCGATGATGAGCACGTCCACGAGCTTCAGCAGGTTGGTGATGACCTCGATCTTGTCGGCCACCTTCGCTCCGCCCAGCACCGCCACGTAAGGCCGGTCCGGGTTGGCGATGGCCTTGCCCAGGTAGGTCAGCTCCTGCTCCATCAGCAGCCCGGCGGCCGCCTTCTCGAGAAACCGCGTCACCCCCACCGTGGAAGCGTGGGCGCGATGGGCGGAGCCGAAGGCGTCGTTCACGTAGAGTTCCCCATGCCGGGCCAAGGCCTTGGAAAAGGCCTCGTGGTTTTTTTCCTCTTCCGCATGGAAGCGGAGGTTTTCAAGGACCAGCACCTCACTGTCGTGGAGGGCCTGGCTACGCTTTTCGGCATCCGGCCCGACGCAGTCCTCGACGAAGGCGACCGGGGCTTTGAGCAGCTCGCTCAGCCGCTGCGCCACCGGCCGCAGACTCATCTCCGGGTTGGGCTTGCCCTTGGGGCGGCCCAAGTGCGAGGTGACCACCAGGCGGGCGCCGCTCTTCCGCGCCAGCTCAATCGTGGGGAGGGAGGCCCGGATGCGGGTGTCGTCGGTGACCCTCCCGTTGGCGAGCGGGACGTTGAAGTCGACGCGCAGAAAGACCCGCTTGCCACCGAGGGAGAGGTCGCGGATGGAGAGCTTAGCCATGGCGTTGCGGGTCTACCGTTCGTACTGAATGTTGATGGCGCGGACCTTCGGCCCGAAAATGCGGTCAATGAAACCGACAATGGCGCCCAGGAGCTGCCACTCAGCTCCCTGCTTCGATCTCAGTCTAATCTCCACGACCTCCTCCGCCCCGCGCTTCAACGTAAGCTGGCCCGGGTATCTGACGTGGAACCATTGGGCGCTGTTCTTTCGCTTAGGGCCGCGCCGCCGGAAGGTGCCCTTTTGCTTGCGCGAAAAGCGGGCTTGCTCCGCGACCAGGGCGTCGTAGAGACGAAAGCCTGGCCGGGGGATAACTTGAACACGTCTCATCGGGGAGACTCCTCTCCTTCGTTGGGCGAGGCGCAGCGCGGGCCTAGAGCTTGCGGCCCATGAACTTGACCATGTCCACGCAGCGGCAGGAGTAGCCCCACTCGTTGTCGTACCAAGCCAGCACCTTCACGCAGTTCTCCGCCACCACCTTGGTGTAGGGAGCGTCGTAGATGGCCGAGTTAGCGTTGCCGCGGAAGTCGATCGAGACCAGGTCCTCGTCGCTGTAAGCCAGGATCCCCTTGAGCGGGCCGGCGGCGACTTTCTTGAAGGCGTCGTTCACCGCCTCCACCGTGGCCTTCTTCTCGACTGTGACCGTCAGGTCCACCACCGAGACGTTCGGCGTGGGCACGCGCATGGCATAGCCGTCGAGCTTGCCCTTCAAGGCGGGGATGACGAGATGAAGGGCCTTGGCCGCCCCGGTACTGGTGGGGATCATCGACATCGAAGCCGCGCGGGCCCGGCGCAAATCCTTGTGGGGCAGGTCGAGCAGGCGCTGGTCGTTCGTATAGGAGTGGATGGTGGTCATGGTGCCGTGCAGGATGCCGAAGTTGTCGTGGAGCACCTTGGCGACCGGGGCTAGGCAGTTGGTGGTGCAAGAGGCGTTCGAGACCACGTGGTGCTTGGTGGGGTCGTAGGTCGAATCGTTCACCCCCATCACGATGGTGTGGTCGGGGTCGGTGGCGGGCGCCGAGATGATGACCTTCTTCACCGTGTCCCGGATGTGCTTGCGGGCGTCCGGGCCCTTGGTGAACAGGCCCGTGGACTCGACCACTACCTGCGCCCCCACCGATTTCCAGTCGAGCTCGGCCGGGTCCTTCACCTTGAACACCCGGACCGACTTGCCGTCCACCTGGATGCAGTCCTCCTTCCAAGTGACATTGGCGTCCAGGTTCCCCAGCACCGAGTCGTACTTGAGCAGGTGGGCCAGGGTGCGCGGGTCGGTGATGTCGTTGGCGGCCACAATCTCGATCTCGGGGTCGCCCATGGCCGCGCGGTAGATGTTGCGGCCAATGCGGCCGAACCCATTGATGCCGACTCGGATGGCCATCGTCTGCCTCCTCAATCCCGGGGTCTCAGCCCGAGGGATTGACCCTGAAGGCTCCAGCCTGAAGGGTCATGTGGGACCCAAAGAACTCCCCGTGGGGCGGACCGCCATGATACTCTGTCAAGCCGACGGGGTCAATTTTTCTTGCGTAAAGGGAGTGATGTCCTAGATCGACGCTGGGAATCGAGACGGACGGCGGGACTCAAGGTCCCGCCCTACCCAAACCAGCTTGCTCGCCGTCGTCTGGGTAGGGCGGCAGCTAGCGGGGACGGTCCAGTTCGGCCGGCCAGTTGACCACCAGGGTGAAGGGCGCCGTGCCGGCCTCGCGACTTGCCACAGTCAAAAAGCGTTGCCCGTCGGCCGTCGCCTCCCAATGGCGCGCCGGCACAGGAGGCGGAGTAGTCTGCCAGAGCGGCTTGGGGACTCCGATTCCCACGGTCGAGCCCAAGAGCTTGACCTCAACGGCCATCAACTTGTCGTCGGGACCGAGGTAGAAGAGTTCCCGGGCGTCGCGCCGCCATTGAGGCCGCGCACCGCCCGCCGTCGAAACCTGCCACTTGCCTCCCGGCCCCGGGAAAGGAACCACATACACCTCCTGCTTGCCGGACTCATCCGAGAAGTATGCCAGCCAGCGACCGTCCGGGGAGAACTCCGCCCCCAACTCATCGAACTGTGTCTGCAAGAAGGGGAACGGTTTTCGGTCGCCGAAGAGCGGCAAAATCCAAATATCAAATCCTGTCTTGGCGCCGGGAACTTCGCGGGTGTAAGCCAAGTAGCGGCCATCGGACGACCAGGAGGCCGGCCACTCGCGCGCCTCGGTACCAAGCAGCAATTCCTCCGCGGCGGCCCCCGTGGAAGCTTTCTCATAAATGTCGAATTGGCCGCTACGGGTGGAGGCGAAGACGATGCGGCTGCCGTCAGGAGACCAACCCGGAAGAGTCTCTATCGCGGGGTCGAAGGTGAACCGCGTCCGGATCCCCCGCGCCACGTCGTACAGCCAGAGGTCGGCATTTCCCGTCTGCGGGTCGAGAGCGTAGGCCACTGCTCTCGCGCCGTCCGGGGAGAGCCGCGGCATAGCGTAGAAGCCGGGGTCACCCAGCGCGCCGAGCTGCTTGCCGGCGCGGTCCAGCCAGAGAAGCTGCGCGGGCCCCGCCGTCGCCCCGCCCAGGTAGACCAGGACCCCATTGTCGGAGACGGAAAAAACTCCCCTTCGGTTAGCGCCGTTGAACCGCACCTGTTCGGCCAAGGGAAACGCCTCGCCGACAACCTCCAGGGACCCGGCATCGAACCGCTGGGCCATGAGCGTGCCCTGGCGCACAAAGAGCAGATACCCCGGAGGGGCATAGGCCGCGCCGGAATCGTCCCGCAGAAGCAGCCTGGGTTCCTTCCCGTCCAGCGACCCGACGTAAATCCCGTTGCTCTCCGGGGAGGAAAGGCTGCGGGCGAGATAAAGAAAGTGCCGCCCGTCGGGGAGGAACCAGGGCCAGCGATGGGAGGTTTCCCGCCGCGTCTCATCGAGCTTGGTGGCCGGGCTGGGGGCGCCGCCCGCGGCGGATACCCGATAAAGCGGACCCGTACCAGTGATGGCCGGCCCGAAAAGGATGGTTCCCTCGCGGCTCCAGGCGGCTGCGCTCACCTGGGTCACGTCGCAGAGGGTCAGCGCCGGTCCGCCCGAGGCTTCGATCTTTTTCAGCTTGCCATCCGCGTAGAACCCGAGGAAGCGGCTGTCGGGCGACCAGAAGAGCTGGCTTCCGCCTTCGGTTCCGGCCAGGGGCTGGGCGGCGAGCGAATCGAGCGCCCGCACCCAGATGAGCACCTTTCCGTCCGCTCCCCGGGTCACGAAGGCCAGCCGCCGCCCGTCCGGCGAAACGGCCAGAGGAGGAAACACACCAAGGGAAGAGGTATTCTCCGGCAGCAGCACCGCAGAACGAACGACCCGCGACATCTCCCGGGCGCGCCGGGCGTACTGCCGGGCCACGACGCCGACGCCTACAACCGCCAGGAGGGCCACCCCGGCCAATCCCCAGGCCAGCCGCTCGCGGATTTTCCGCCGCGCCACCACCGGCGCCGCTACGCCAGCCTGCGAGCCGGCTTCCAACACCCACTGCAGTTGCAGCTTCAGGTCGTGCGCGGTCTGCCAGCGCTCGTCGGGGTCTTTGGCGAGGCAGGTCTTGACCACGCGGTCGAGCGCCGGTGGGGTCATGGGCTGGAGCTCGGAGATGGGCGGCGGCTCCTTGTGCAGGATGGCGGCCACCAAACTGGCCTGACTCTTGCCCTCAAACGCCTTTCGCCCCGCTGCCATCTCGTAGAGCACGGCCCCGAAGGCGAAAATGTCCGAGCGCGCGTCCGCCTCCTCGCCTTCGAGCTGCTCCGGGGCCATGTACTGGAAAGTGCCGACAATCTTCCCTTCGCCGGTCAGGGGCTTGCTCTCGGTCGGGCCGGTCGCCAAACCCGCGCCCGCTCCGGCGACCGTTGCCTTGGCGAGGCCGAAGTCGAGGAGCTTGGCGCCCGCCTTGGTCAGCATGATGTTGCCCGGCTTCAGGTCGCGGTGCACGACGCCCTGCCGGTGAGCCTTTTCCAGGGCGTCGGCAATCTCGATGCCGATGCGCAGCACCTGCTCGGCGGGCAAGGGGCCGCGCTCCAGCCGTGCCGCCAGCGTCTCGCCCTCGAGGTACTCCATCACCAGGTAGTCCACGCCGTCCTGGCGGCCGATGTCGTAGAGCGAACAGATGTGGGGATGGTTCAGACTGGAGATGGCGCGGGCCTCGCGCTCGAAGCGCTGCCGCCGCTCGGGATCCTGGGCGACGTGCGCGGGCAGGACTTTCAGCGCCACCACGCGGTCGAGCCGGGTGTCGCGGGCGCGATAGACTTCGCCCATCCCTCCGGCTCCCGCCGGAGAAATCACCTCGTAGGGCCCCAGCCGTTCCCCCGGGGAAAGTGGCATAAGTGGGCGGGATTATAGCAAAGACGGCGTCAATGCGGCGCCGCGGTGCTACCTGTATTCTTTGACTTCGACGACCTGGTCGCCGACGAAGGTGACGAAGGTGACAAACGGCGGGTGGCCGTAGATCCAATCTTCCTTCTCGACGCCGTCCTGGGTTTCGCGCACCTTCTGGTTGGGGCGGCCCAGCGCCGCCAGCACCATCTCCCGGGTCATCCCCACTTTGGCTTTCTTTTCCTTGATGGCCTGGCGGAATTCTTCCGGGATGGTCTCGATCCAAGGCACGGCGGCGGAGCGCTGACTGAAGTCGAGCACCCCGGTCAGCATCTTCTTGATCTCCTCCGGGGGCACCTCCGGGACAAAGTCGGCGAACCGCAGCAGAACCCAGGAGCCCCGGCCCGCCGGCGTCTCCCCGGACGATCCCGGCGGCGCCCCCACCGGGCCGCCCCCGATTGAGCCGCCGCTGCCCTGCACCCGGATGCGCTGGTACCATTTCTTCTTCTTGCGCCCACCACCGTTGATTTCAAGAAGGATGGCGGTGGGCTTGAACTCGATGGCGGTGATTTGCACGATTTCGCCGGACTGAACGATGGCGCCGCGCTTGGCCAGGTCCCGGCGAAGCTTCTCCTCGTTGAGGGTCCCGGTCGAGGCCACCTCCACGGCTTCCTCCACCTTTTGGCTAGCCGGGAGCGGCTGCTTCAGGATGGCATACTCGAAGGCCAGCGCCCGCACGATGTGGAGCCGCCCCTGCGGGGTGAGGCCTTGCTTAGCGGGCTCGGCCCGCAACCCTCCGGGGTAGACGGCACCCATCAGGAGGAGAACCGGAACCACTCGGAGGCAGGCACCGCGCCTCATCATAATAGGCTCTATTGTAATTCCCGGGCGAGCGCTGGCGAAACTCCCAGGCGCCGCGTCCGGGCCAGCCACAGGCTGGTCACCAGCACCACCCCTGTGGTTAGGAGGCTGCCTTCGGGACCGTAGTTGCCTCCCGAAAGCCAGGCCGGCTCCCCGGTTTTGACCGCGAGCCACTGCTCGGAGAGCACCAGCCCGCTCACCGGGAGAGAATAGACGAACCCCAGCGACACGTTCCAGGCCCAGTGCAGGCCGATCGGGAGCCACAGCCCCCGCGTCTTCAAATAGACCTGGGCCAGCAGGATGCCGATCAGCACCGTGTTGGCGGTTGAGAGCACCGCGGCGCTGGGGTTGCTCAGGTGCCCCAGGCCGAAGAGCGCAGAGAGCACGAGCACGGCCACCAAAGCCCCTCCGCCCTCAACCAGCCGCTGGAACGGATAGCCGCGAAACAGCAGCTCTTCAAAAGCCGCGGCCGGCAGGAAGAGAAGCAGCGCCCAGCCAAACCCGCGCAGGGCGCCGACAGCGTCCAGCCGCACCGCGGTGAACTCTACCTGGCCCGCCAGCACCAGCAGCCCCACCACCACCGAAATCAACCCGAAGCCCCCGGCGACGCCGACCGCCAGCTGGCGGCCCCACCCGGAGTAAAACCAGAGCCCCAGGGTGCGGAACGAGCGCCGGTCGGCCACGCGCAGCAGCAGAAAGGCCGCCAGGCCTGCGCTCAGAGCCGCCGCGATTCCCTCCACCAACACCGCCACCTCCAAACGCCCGGCCAGGAGCTCCCCTCCCCCCGGCAAGACAAAGGCGGCGGAGAACACCACCAGCAGGGCGGCACACACAGGAAGGAACAGCAGGGCCCGCCACCCGGCCCGGGGGCGACCGTCCCGGGCCAGGCAAATGAAAAGGATCACTTGCCACAGGCGCTCGCGCCAGGAAGAGCGCGGCAACAGGGTGTCGGCAGTGCTCATCGCAGGGCTTCCACACGCACCCCACGACGCGCCAGCCGGAACGGCAGCAGGGTTGCTCCGGCTGCGGCCAGGCCCGCAGCCAACTCCGCTCGCTGCCCGGGCGAACTGAAAAAGATGACGCAGCCCCCGCCGCCAGCGCCACACACCTTGGCCGTGGCGCCGTAGCCGCGGCCGACACGGACCAAGCGGTCGATAAAGGGGGTGGAGATGGCCGGGGCGTTGCGTCGTCGGGTGCGCCCTTCCCGCCCGATGAGCCGGCCCAGCCGGCTCCAGTCTCCCTTCACCACCGCCGCCCGCGCCTGCTTCGCTGTTTCGGCAATCTCAGCGAAGTTGCGGCGGAGCCGACGGTCGCCGTCGAGGTAGTTCTTCAGCACCTGCCAGTTGTTGATGCTGGACCGGCGCGGCTGGCCGGTATAGACGAGAAGCAGGCGGGCTTCCAGAGCCGCCAGGTCAACCGGCAGCCGCTCCCGCCAGGTGCGGCCCGGCTCGAGGTGGACGGCGCTGGCCCCGCCATAGACGGCCGGGTAGTGGTCCTGCTCGCCGGTCGGCACCCCCAGCACGCGGGCTTCGATGTCGCGGGCAAGAGGAATCCAGTCCGCTGCCGACAAGCGCGAGCCCGCAAATCGGTTCAGGGCCGCGCAGACAGCTACGGCCAGAGCGCTCGAGCCGCCCAGCCCTGCCCCGGCCGGCACTTCCGACCAGGTGGCGAGCTTGAGGCCGCGCCGGGGAGCAAAGTGCCGCACCAGCGCGGCCAGGAGCGGCAGCCGGGTGCGGCGGGCCGATTCGAGAGCCGCCAGGGAGCGGAACTCTGCGCGGACGCCGGAATCGCGGGAGACGAGCACCAGACGGGGGTCGCGGCGCGGTTCGAGCACGCAGTGGGCGTAGCGGCTGATGGCCAGGTTGACGGTCAGGGCTCCGGGGTGGAAGAGGAACAGCGGCCAGATGTCGAGTGTGCCGCCGGCCAGGTCGATCCGGGTAGGGGCGTAGGCGTGCAGACGCACGTGCGGCTCAGGCCTTGGTCTTCTGCTTGTCGGAGGTGGTGGGCCGGCTCACGATGGGCTCGAAGCAGCGCCGGCAGCGGGCTTCATAGGTGCCGTGGGCGCCCACCACGATAAGCTCATCCGAAGCTACCAGCCGCTGGGTGTGCTTGGCGGGATTGCCGCAGCGCACGCAGATGGCGAGCAGCTTCGTCACTTCCTCGGCCACCGTCATCAACAGCGGCACCGGCTCGAAGGGCCGGCCCAAAAAGTCGGTGTCGAGCCCGGCGATGATGACCCGCTTGCCCATGTCGGCGAGCTTCTGCGCGACTTCGACGAGCTCCACCCCCAAGAACTGGGCCTCGTCAATGCCCACCACTTCCGTGCGCGGGTCCATTTTTTCAAGGATATCGGCAGCCCGGGAGACAATGTCGGCGGCAATGCGCAGGTCGCTGTGGGAGACGATCAGGCCTTCGGCGTAGCGCTTGTCGATGGTGGGCTTGAAGATCTGCACCCGCTGGCGGGCGATTTCGGCTCGGCGCAGCCGCCGGATCAACTCCTCGCTCTTGCCGCTGAACATGGGCCCGCAGACCACCTCGATCCAGCCCATGTTGCCCTTGACAATATCCATCGCCGAACACTCCCCGCGGGCATCATAGCACGGCTCGCTCCGGCGCGCCGCGTACCCGGCACCTCCTCCTAGCCTTCTGCCATCTCCTCTGACGGCAGGCGCTTGCCGTAGGTCTCGAGCAGGTGTGCCTTGAGTTCATCAAAGCTCCCGAAGGCCCGATCCGCACAGCCCAGAATCCACCCGCTCACCTCCCGCAGGGGCATGCCCGTGACCAAATAGACGGGAATCCCTTTGCGGTAGGCGGCGGTCAGCTCCGCCTGGGTGCCCGCCCCGCGGGCCGAGTCCCGGTCCCAGGAGCAAATCAGGTAGTCGGCGTGGTTCTGGATGAAGTCGAGGTCGAAGTTGATGATCTTCCGTACCGTCTGCCGGAAGCGGTCGAGATCGGTGGTCTTCCAGGAGCGGAAGTGCGCTACCTCCTCGTCGGTCAGGTTTTTCTTCTCGTCCTCGGCCGGGTCATAGACCTTGTGGCGAAGGGTCTCTTCGAGGAACGGCTTGATCTTGCGCCGCCACTCCTTTCCCTCCTCACCGGCAAACTCGATGCTTCCGGACAAGTAGGCCAGCATCGTTCAACGGGAGGCGGTGAACTCGACCAACCCCACCTTCTCCAGGTCGCGCAGAATGTGCAACACCAGGCTGTCGGGGACATCGCCGAACTCGCCCCCCACCGCCTCTTCGATCTCGGCGAGCGACCGCTCTCCGTCCGTGTAGTTCAGCGTTTCGTACACCAGGATTTCCCAATTTGTCCGCTTCCGGGCCTGCTCCTCCCACCAGGCGTAGTCCGCCCCCAGCTGGTCCCGGAACCAGGGGGAGGCGTAAGAATCCGCTAGTGGTCCGATGAACAGGCGCCGGGGCACGATGGCCTGGCCCCGGAGACTCTGGCGCGAAGGTTCGGGCTTGATGCCCACGAGAGCCCGCAACTTTCTCCAGGCCTCTTCCTGTTCCGCCTCTGCGGGACGAACTTCATCCGGGTCAAGCGGGCGGACGAAAGCATCGGCCTTCTCCGTGGTGGCGAGCCACAGGGCCGCTGCGGTGGCCAGCACCCCCACGCGCTTGAGCGTGGTCGGGTCAACCTTGTCCGGCGTGTCCTCGCTGGTGTGGTGAGTCCAATCGGGCCAGTGACCAAACATCAGCGCCGGCACCCCGATGGTCCCGTCGTTGAACATGTCGTGGTCGCTGCCGGGGTCATAGGGAGTCATCTGGTAGTGGAACAGGTTCCGCGTCCCGGCCGGGTCCACCAGATTGGCCGCCGCGACCTGCGCCGCTACGTTCTCGACGAGCTCGTTCAGGAACGACGGCAGGGACGGCGGCGTCCGGGTGATGCGCAGGCGGGAGTTCGTCTGGTGGAGGTCCTCGCCCACCATATCCAGGTTGAGCACGGCGATGGCCCTCTGGCCGATGTCGCGGTGCTTGTCGAGCCAGGCGATGGTGCCGAAGTGCTCCGGCACCCACAGTAGGCGGAGGGTGCGCCGCAGGCGGACCTTCTTTTCGTCGGTGAGCTTCTTGAGGGTGCGGGCAATCTCGACCAGCACCGCCGAGCCCGAAGCGTTGTCGTTGGCGCTCCACTTGGGGTGGTCGAGGTGGGCGATGAGGATGATCTCCTGGTCGGGTTGCTCGCGGCCGCGGAAGAAGGCGCTCGTGACTTCGAGTTGGCCGGGGTGGAGCTCGGCCTCCACCC
>JACQTG010000249.1 GCA_016210895.1 Acidobacteriota bacterium | reverse complement strand
GTTGAGGAATACTCTAGGCCGCGTGAAGCCTTGCGCGCGAACAATTCCTCAAGAGCTGGGCTGGACGAATTGAGCTAGCAAAACTCCTTCGACCCGACAGGGATGGCTCAGCCCCGAATGCGGGCAAGGAGGTTGTGGGTTTACCCGCATTCGGGTTCAAATCCCACCGCCCCGACCAGCCTTGGGTTCCTGAAAAAGACGGCTTCCTCCGCGCACTGCCCGCACGCCCTCCTTGTAGGTTGCGGCGGCACAATGGCCTCAGTAGAATCGGGTGGCCGCAACCATGGCGGAGCGGAAAGAGGCCGAAGCGGTCCGGCGCTACTTCGTCGGCGGGTCTGTGCAAGGCGTGGGGTTCCGGTTTTTCGTCGAGCGGGTGGCGCGGCAACTGGGGATTGGCGGCTACGTGAAGAACCTGCGCGACGGCCGCGTCGAAGTCTATGCCATTGGCGCGCCTGCCCAACTCAACGAACTGAAACGCCGGCTGGCTGAAGGCCCGCGCGGGGGGCGCGTCCGCAGCGTGGAGGAAGAAGAAGCGCCGCTCGTGGAGCGCTACCGACAACAATTCCGACTCGAATTCGAAGGAGACGCCTGGTGAACGACCGCGATCTGAAAAAACTCATCCGTGAAATTCCCGACTGGCCCAAGCCCGGCATCCTCTTCTACGACATCACCACGCTGCTCAAAGACCCGCAGGGCTTTCGCACCCTCATTGATCAGCTCCACCATCACTACTACCGCAAGCCGGTGGACTTGGTGGCGGGGATCGAGGCGCGCGGATTCATTTTCGGGCCGGCATTGGCCTACCGGCTGGGCGCCGGCTTCGTGCCCCTGCGCAAGCCGAACAAGCTCCCGGCCGAAACCGCCCGCGAAACCTTCCAGCTCGAATACGGCACCGACGCCCTGGAAATCCACAAAGACGCCGTGCAGAAGGGCCAGCGCGTGCTCGTCTGCGACGATCTGCTGGCCACCGGCGGCACGGCCAGCGCCGCCGTGCGCCTGGTGGGCTCGCTGGGCGCCGAGGTGGTGGGCTGCGGCTTTGCCGTCGAGCTCACATTCTTGAACGGCCGCAAGAAGCTCGAAGGCATCGACGTCTTCTCCCTCCTGCAATACGACAAAGGCTGATGGGCAATTCGACTGTGTCGCTCGCGGCCTTGCTCCAGGAATTTGTCGAGGCGCGCATCGGGACCGCAGAGTTGATTCGTCGCGCCGAGGCCCTACTGCCGGCGGGGAGCGACACGACCGCAGAAATCCTCACCTGGCTGGCCCAATCCGACCAGATGCTACGCTTACCCCGGGGGCGCGAGCCGCTGGCGCAGCGCCTGCGCGAATTTGCCCGCGAGGAAATCACCTGGGAAGAATTAGACCTCTGGGCCTTTGCGCTTGAACACACGGAACCCTTGTCACCGGATCGGTTCTCCGCTGCGCCCGAAGAGGCATTGCTGCGCGAAGTACTCGCCTGGATCGAAGACTGGCAGGAGGCAGAAGCACGGCCGGGAGCGGCCAAACTTGACCAGTTGGCCCGCATCCTGCTCGAGGAACGCGACGCCGCGCGCTGTCTCGAGCGACTCGAAGCTGCGCTCGCACGACGTTGACAGTTCCCCGCCCGCAGCCAGGGCCGCTACCCGCCCACGAATGCAGTCCGGATGCCCACGGACGGCTAAAGCCGTGCCCTGACTCAAGCGAGCGCCACTAGCTAGTAGGGCAAGGCCTTGCTCCTTGCCGCGGCAGGGGGCACGCCCCTGCCCTACCCGCACACTCCGCGAAGGCAAGAGTTGCGACTCTCTACGCGGCGGGTGGGGGCGGGGAAGCCGGAGGCTGGCAGAGGCGGCAGCGCAGCGGCCGGCGGATGATTGACGTGTCGCGCGGGAAGACCGTGGCCAGACTCCAGTCAAGCGCCACCTGTAGCTGTTTTTTCAATCCCACGAGCCGCAACAAATGCACCGCGTTCCAAAACACCCAGGCGAAGTAGCCAGCAAACTTCAGGCCCATCACCTCGATGACAGCGTCATTCATTCCCAGCGACACCAGCATGCCCGGCGGCTCGTACTCGTAGGGCGCGAGCATGCGCCCGTCGATCGCCCGTGCGATGTTCTCAGCCGCCAGGCGTCCCTGAGCCATGGCCACGGGGGCCACGCGGGGTGAGCCTCCAGGGGCCGCCTTCTCGACCACCGCCGCGTCACCAATCACAAACACGCGCGGATACTGGGCCAGCTGCAGGTAGGAGTTGACGACCAGGCGCCCTGCCCCGTCCTTTTCCACCGGCAGCGACTCCACCAGCCGATGCGCGCGCACGCCCGCCGTCCAGATGACGACCCCGGCGCGCAGTTGTTCCTTGCCATTGATTTCAACCACTCCGGAACTCAGGCGCGTGACCCGCGCACCCGCGCGCACTTGGATGCCTTCCCGGGCGAGTTTTTGGCGGGCGCGGTCGGCCAGCTCCGGATCGACTCCCTGCAAAACGTCTTCGGTGGCTTCCAGCAGCACCAGGCGGACATCCCCCGCTTCGATGCCGCGATAGGTGCGCGCGATGTAGCGGGACACCAGGTCGTGCAGCTCCGCCACCAGCTCCACCCCGGTGTAGCCGCCCCCGACCACGACCAGGGTCAACAGCTCACGTTTGCGCGCCGGGTCGCGTTCGTGGTTAGCGTGCTCAAAGAGATCCAACAGGTGGTCGCGCAGCTCTACCGCCTCTTCCAGACCTTTGAGGGGAAAACAGTGCTCGGCCGCGCCGGGAATGCCGAAAAAGTCGGTGCGGCTGCCCGGAGCCAGCACCAAGTAGTCGTAGGGAAGCGGCCCGGTGGAAAGTTGCAGTTCGCGCCGGGCCAGGTCAATGCCAGTGGCCACGGCGCGCAGGATGCGGAAGGCGCGCTGGCGGCGAATGGCGCGCAGGCTCTGCACGATGTGCCGGGGCTCGATATAGGAGGAGACAATCTGGGGCAACAAGGGCGTGAAGAGGAAATAGTTGTGGTCACTGACCAGCGTCAACTCGACTCGCTTATCGCGCTGAAAGCGGCGCTCCAGGGCGAGAATGGCTTCCAGCCCGCCGAAGCCCGCCCCCAGCACTACAATCCGGGTAGCAGCCGCCATTTCACCTTCTCCTTGGTGTGGTCAGAGTGGAACCGTCGGTCGTTAGGGCC
>JACQTG010000241.1 GCA_016210895.1 Acidobacteriota bacterium | reverse complement strand
GAGCGGGAACTTCAGTGCCGTGGTCTGCCGAGACCCGTTGCGGCTGGCTATCACGGCCACCGGTGTCGACAAAGGCCGGCTCACCGCTCAGCAAATTGTGCAAATCAACGCGAACGGGGGAATCGTGGCAGGCTCGGGGCGGCCTTCGGTTGAGGCGAAACTGCATCTGGCGGTTGTACGCGTGCGGGGAGCGGGAGCGATCTTGCATACCCATTCCGTTTGGAGCACCATAATCTCCGAGGCGTACGCCAACAGTGGTGGTCTTGCCTTAGAAGGCTACGAGATGCTAAAAGGTCTAGCGGGCGTCGAGACCTACGAACACCGCGAGTGGCTCCCGATCCTCGCAAACTCTCAGGACTGGGTAGCACAAGCCCGAACGGTCGAAGAGGCTTTGCAGCAGCATCCCCACGCGCACGGCTTTCTAGTGCGTCGCCATGGCCTCTACACCTGGGGACAAAATCTAGCTGAGGCCAAACGCCACGTGGAAATTCTGGAGTTTTTGTTAGAAGTGCTGGGCCACACCCCCGCCGTCGGACACAGTTCTAGGGTCGGCAGATCCTGAGACAGGCTTGGGGGCGGCGAGACTCTGGGTAGGCAAGGACGATGGCAATTGTCAGAATTCCCGACGAGAACCGAACGCTGCGCGATCCTGTAACGATTGCAGACTATCTGGCCGCCGTGGGGATCGACTTCGAGCGCTGGGAGCCAGTGCAACCGGTGGCCTTAGATGCCCCGGTGGAAGAAATCCTCGCCGCGTACGCTGCGGAAATCGAACAGTTGAAGGCGCGTGGCGGCTATGTCACCGCCGATGTCATTGACGTCAAGCCCGACACACCCGGCCTGGACGCCATGCTCGCCAAGTTCAATCGCGAGCACTGGCATGACGAGGACGAAGTGCGCTTCATCATCCATGGCCGTGGACTGTTCCACATCCACCCACGTTCTGGGCCGGTCTTCGCCATCGAGGTGGAAGCCGGAGATTTGATTCGCGTGCCGCGCGGCACTTGGCACTGGTTCGAACTCTGCGCCGAACGCGAAATTCGCGCCATCCGGCTCTTTCAGGATCCGGCCGGCTGGACACCCCGCTACACCGACAGCGGTGTCGACCAGCGCTATCAGCCCATCTGCCTCGGTCCCGCCTACATCCCGCGGCAAACGCCTCTGAGCTGATCTTGGTGGTGCCACTCGCCCAGGTGTCTGCCCGCGCCCTCCTGCTCGACATCGAAGGCACGACCACACCGATCGAGTTCGTGTACCAGGTCCTGTTTCCTTACGCCCGCGCCCACGTCAAAGAATTTATTGGGCGGCATCATGCAAGCCCGGACGTCGGCGCCGACCTCGTCCAACTTCGCCACGAACACGCCTGCGACGTTGCCGCGAAGCTCGACCCGCCCCCCTGGCACGAAGACTCGTCTGCTGCCCGCCTGGAGTCCGCCGTAGCCTACGTGCACTGGCTGATGGACCGCGACCGCAAAGCCACCCCGCTGAAATCCCTCCAGGGAAAGATCTGGGAGGCCGGCTATCGCAGCGGCGCCTTGCGCAGCGAAGTCTATCCGGATGTCCCGCCCGCCTTCGCCCGCTGGCAGGCGCAGCAGAAAAGCATCGCGATCTTTTCTTCCGGCAGTGTCCTGGCGCAAAAACTGCTTTTCGCCCACACGACCTCAGGTGACCTGACCCGCTTCATTCGTGTCTACTTCGACACCACCACCGGTGCCAAAACCCAGCCCGCAAGCTATCGCCGCATTGCCAGCGCGCTCGCCCTGCACTCAGGAGAAATCCTGTTTCTTTCGGACGTAACCGCCGAGGTCGATGCCGCCCGACTCGCCGGTCTTGAAACGGCGCTGTGTGTCCGCATCAGGCAACTACCCGCTCCCGAACGCGCGTATCCCGTGATTCAGACCTTCGATGTCATTTTTCCCTAGAGCCTTCTCCTACCTGTCGTGCCCCTGATAGACCTCACGCATGCCACCGCCGTTGATCCTGTTGAGGAGAGGCCCGGCACCTGGCCGATCACGGGAGGGAACTGGCCTTTGGAAGGCCGTCTTGGGCGTGCCTGCAGACAAGTCAACGCGCGGTGTACCAAACCATAAGAACCTGTTGAAAAACTGCGGCAAATCCCCCTTTTGCACGTTGGGTGCATCTCCAAATTGCTGATTCTTCGTTTCTCGCAAAGGCCTTCGGAACCCCGAAAACACTTTTTCAACAGCCTCATGAGCCTTGAAACAACTAGGAATCGCTCGCAGGCGTGCTCACAGAGTCAAGCTGCTGCAGTTGATTTGGAGGGAACACCTTGAGAAGCCTTGATACTCATCCAGCGCGCCAAAGGATTCCCTTTGGTAGAGACACACCTTCCAGTTCGGTAATCAGAGCTTGAAACAGGAAGCTCTTACGGACCACTCCGGAGCCTACTATTTCCCCCCGACCCTATCTTGTTGGTTCGCCTAGCTGTTTCCGGTGTTTTGGTATGCTATACTCACTGCCACCGGGGAGTCAAGCTGTGCGGAATCCCTTCATGGCGCGAGCCATTGAACTCTCGATCGAAAACGTGCGCTCGGGGAATGGCGGCCCGTTTGCCGCTCTAGTAGTGCAAAACGGAAAGATCATTGCGGAAGGGACCAACCAGGTCACGTCCGCCAACGACCCCTCCAGCCATGCGGAAATCGTTGCTATCCGCAAGGCCTGCCAAGTGTTGAAGCATTTTCAGCTCACGGGTTGTGAGATTTATACCACCTGTGAGCCGTGCCCGATGTGCATGGCAGCGATTTACTGGGCGCGGCCCGCCCGGGTGTATTACGCCAACACGGCCGAGGATGCGGCTCGGTTCGGCTTTGACGACGACTTCATCCGTCAAGAACTGCGCCGGCCCTCGTCGCACCGAAAGATTCCCATGATGCAAATCATGCGCGAAGAAGCCTTGGCTGCCTTTCCCATCTGGGACCAGAAGGCGGACAAGATCAAATACTGACCCCGGGCGCTCAGCCCTGGGGATTTCTCGCTGGCAGAGTACAGTGATCGGACAGGCTGTTCCGCGCAAGGAAGCGCGCGACAAAGTCACCGGTCGGGCGCGCTATATCAATGACTACAGTTTTCCCGAAATGCTCTACGGCGCTACGGTACGTAGCCCCTGCGCGCGGGGGCGCATTCGAGGGATTTACTTCGAGGGGCCTATGCCATGGCAGGAATTCACGATCGTCACTGCGAAGGACATCCCCGGCAAAAACGCAGTCACTTTGATCCTGGACGACCAGCCGATTTTGGCCCATGAGGTCGTCAGCCACGCCGAAGAGCCCGTGATGCTTTTGGCCCACCCGGACAAGTATCTGCTAGAAGAGGCCCGCCGATGGGTGCGGTTGGAAATCGATCCGCTCCCGGCCGTCTTCACCATCGAGGACTCCTTGGCCCAGAAGGAGATCATCTGGGGCCTGGACAACATCCTGAAATCCATCCAGGTGGAGAAGGGGTGCGTGGACGAAGTGTGGGCGGCTGCCGATTTCATCGTGGAAGGGGAGTATCGCACCGGCGCGCAGGAGCAGCTCTACATCGAGAGCAACGGGATGATCGCCATCGCCAACCCGGAAGAGGGCGTCACTGTCTGGGGCTCAATGCAGTGCCCGTACTACGTTCATAAGGCTTTGGTGCCACTGTTCGGGCTCCCAGAAAACAAAGTGCGCGTGATTCAAGTGGAGACTGGAGGCGGCTTTGGCGGAAAGGAGGAATATCCCTCGATGATCGCTGGCCACGCCGCCTTGCTCGCGTGGAAATCAGGCAAACCAGTCAAGCTCATCTACGACCGCGCCGAAGACATGGTGGCCACCACCAAGCGCCATCCCTCTCACACTCGCCACCGCACCGCGATCCGCAAGGACGGCAAGCTGCTGGGCATGGAGATTGACTTTGTGATTGACGGTGGTGCCTATGCCACCCTGTCGGCTGTTGTCCTCTCCCGCGGCACGATTCACGCCGCGGGGCCCTACTATTGCCCCAACGTCCGCATTCGCAGCCGTGCGGTGGCCACCAACACGCCGCCCCATGGGGCCTTCCGAGGGTTCGGAGCGCCGCAGTGCACGTTCGCCTTGGAGCGCCATTTAAACAAGGTGGCGCGGGTAGTGGGGTTGAGCCCGGCAGAGCTACGCCGCCGGAATTTCATCCGCGAGGGGCAGACCACAGCCACCGGGCAGGTGATCCGAGAAAAGGTGGATATGGAACGTTTGATGGAGAAAGCATTGGCCGCGGCTGACTACCATGCCAAGCGCCAGCGCTTTGCCGAGGAGAACTGCCGGCGGCGGGAGAAAAAGGGTATCGGGTTCGCCTGCTTTATGCACGGTTCCGGCTTTACGGGATCGGGAGAAAAACATCTGGCCTCGGTGGTTGGGGTGGAGGCCACTGCAGAGGGACGGGTTAGAATTCTCGCTGCCAGCACGGAAATCGGCCAGGGTACAAATACAATCCTCTGCCAGATTGTCGCCACAACTCTGGGGTTGGACTATGACCAAGTGGAGATGGCGCACCCCGACACGAGCGCCGTTCCCAATAGTGGCCCCACCGTGGCTTCGCGCACCTGCATGATCGTCGGCAAGCTGGTCGAGTCGGCGGCGATCGGGCTGAAACAAACTCTGCTGGGCAGCGGGCTTCTAAGAGAAGGCTGTACGCCGGCCGAGTTTGCCCTGGCTTGCCAGGGATACATTCAGAAGTACGGTCCGCTTAAGACCTTCACCCAGTACCAGACACCGCCCGGAATCCACTGGGACGAGGAGAACTATCGGGGCGATGCCTACGCGGCCTACGCCTGGGCGGTGTACGTGGCCGAGGTCACGGTGGACTCGCTCACTTGCGAGGTGCGCGTGGATGATTTTGTCGCCGTGCAGGAAGTGGGCAAGGTGATCCACCCGGTTCTAGCCGCCGGGCAGATCGAGGGGGGAATCGCGCAGGCGATCGGCTACGCCCTTTACGAGAATGTCGTCTGGAAAGATGGCCGGATGCTCAACAGCCAGATGACCAACTACATCATCCCGACGGCCATGGACGTGCCCCAGATTCGCCTGTACTTCGAAGAAATTCCCTACGCCTACGGACCCGCCGGGGCCAAAGGACTCGGGGAGTTGCCCATGGACGGCACCGCCGCTGCGGTGGTGAACGCCATCGAGAACGCCACCGGCGTCAGCGTAGATCAGCTCCCTGCCTTGCCCGAAGTTTTGATGGAGGCCCTCGAGGTGACCCGTGCCTGAAAACGGGCGGAAAGTCACAGTCACCTGCAAGGTGAATGGCCGAAAACACACCTTGCGCGTCTATCCGATGGCACGTCTGCTCGACGTGCTGCGCGAGGAGTTGCACCTCACCGGCACTAAGGAAGGCTGTGGCGAGGGCGAGTGCGGCGGCTGCTCGGTGCTGATTGACGGGGAGCTAGCGAACAGTTGCCTGGTGCCCATGCTGCAGGTGAACGGCAGCGAGATTTGCACTATCGAAAGCGTGGCCGATGGTGACCGCTTGCACGCTCTCCAAGAAGCGTTTGTCGCCTGCGGAGGTGCGCAGTGTGGCATCTGCACGCCAGGGATAATTATGGCGGCAGTGAACCTCCTGGAGCGGGTGCCGGAACCGACCGAAGAGGAGATTCGCGTTGGCCTAGCTGGCAATTTGTGCCGCTGCACGGGCTACACGAAAATCTTCGAGGCGGTCGTGCGCGTTTGCCAGCGGACTCCGGTCAAGGTATGAGAGCCTATCTTCCTAGCTACGAGTTGCGCTCGCCTCGAGACCTGACGGAGGCTCTTTCGCTGCTGGCGCAGGAGCCCGGCACTTGGAAGCCTTTTGCAGGCGGGACCGACCTGATGGTGCTATTGGAGGCGGGCAAGCTGTCCCACAAGAAATTTCTCAACTTGTGGCACCTGCGGGAACTCAAGGGGATTGAAGTGTCGCGCGAGGCGGTCACACTGGGTGCGCTCACCGTCTATACCCAAGTGCTAAACTACCCAGTCTTGCAGCGCGAGTTCCCCATGCTCTGCCAAGCCGCGCGCGAAACGGGAGGGATAGCAACCCAGAACCGAGGCACGCTCGGGGGCAACATCGCCAATGCATCACCAGCCGCGGATTCGCCGCCAGCCCTGCTGGCCTATGATGCGGAACTCGAGCTGCTTTCTGCGCAGGGGAGCCGCTGGGTGCCCTATCACGGGTTCCACCTCGGATACAAGCAACTGCACCTGCGCCCCGAGGAATTAATTGCGCGCATTCGGCTGCCACGGAGTGCGAGACCCCGCCACCACTATTATCGGAAGGTGGGCACTCGCAAGGCCCAGGCCATCTCCAAGGTCGTGTT
>JACQTG010000033.1 GCA_016210895.1 Acidobacteriota bacterium | reverse complement strand
GACGCCGAGCGGCTGCGGGGTGAACTGCAGCGCCTTGGATTTCCCGTAGTCATCGCGCCGCCCACCCGCGACCGCTTCTATCGTGTCCAGGTTGGCCCTTTCACCGACCGGGAACTAGCCGCGGCCGCGCAGCGGCGCCTGGAAGCGCAGGGTTATAGCGTGCTCGTCAAGCATTGATGGCTTCCCTGGTAGGACTCTCATCGCTTCCCGTGTTCGCGTTTCTCCCGGAGGGTTGACGTGCCGCCCGGTCCTCAAGGGTCGATGCGCGTGGCACGCTTGGCCGCGGCTCTGCTGAGCGGCCTGTTCCTGATCCTCTGCTTTCCCAAGCCACACCTGAGCTTCCTTGCCCCTGTCGCCTTGCTGCCCCTCCTGCTAGCTATTATCGGCCAGCCACGCCGCGGCTGGCTCTTCCTCTATGGCTACGCCACCGGCGTTGTCTTCCTCGCGGGCACGATGTATTGGATCTACTCCGTGATGCTGACCTTCGGAAGTTTGTCCACGCCGGTGGCCGCCAGCGTGCTCGTGCTATTCGTGCTCGTCTTTGCCTTGTTCTTTGGGCTCTACTCCTGGTGGGTGGGCGAGATTGCCCGCCGGGACCGCACCGCGGCCCTGCTGCTGGCACCGGCTGTTTGGGTGGCGATGGAATTCCTGCGCACGCACCTCATCACCGGCGTGCCCTGGAACTTGCTCGGTTACGCGCTGGCCCAGCACCCCGAGCTGATTCAGAGTGCGGCCTACACGGGGGTGTACGGCATCTCCTTTCTCCTCGCTGCCGTCAATGCGGCTCTGGCCGCGGCTTGGTTCTTGCGCAGGCGCCGCGCGCTCTGGCTGGTTCCGGCCATCGTTATCCTGGTCGCACTGCTGGCCACGCGCTTGCGCCTGCCAGCAGTTGAGCCCACGGAACAGGCCCTGCTGGTGCAGACCAACCTGCCCCAACTCACGAGCTTTGAGCCCGACTGGGCCCGCCGGCATCAGCAGCGGATGCAGGAGCTCTACCGGCTGACCGCGCAGGCCGCGGCTGAGCACAACCCGCCGCCCACGCTCGTCCTCTGGCCTGAAGTCCCCGCGCCGCTCTACTTCCACCACGACTCGGCCTTGCGTGCGCAGTTGATGGCGCTGGCGCAGACCACCCAGGCGCATCTCCTGGTCGGGATTGTGGACTATCGCAAGGATTCCCAAGGCCGCGACCACCCTTACAACAGCGCTGTCATGCTGGCCCCGAGCGGAGAGCTCGTCGGCCAGTATGATAAGATTCATCTGGTGCCGTTCGGCGAGTACGTGCCGTGGAGCCGCGTGCTCCGCTTTGCCGGACGGCTGGTGGCCGAGGTCAGCGACTTTGCACCGGGAACGAGCAAGACCCTGCTCCCCACCGGCAGCGGCCGGGCCACGGTGGTTATTTGCTATGAGGCCATCTTTCCTGGCTTGGTCCGCTCTCTGGTGGCCCGGGGTGCTGACCTGCTGGTTAACATCTCGAACGACGGATGGTTCGGTGAGTCGGCCGCGCCGGCGCAGCATTTCAACATGGCGCGGGTTCGGGCGGTGGAGACGCGTCGCTACCTGTTGCGGGCCACCAACACCGGCATCACGGCAGTGATTGATCCCTTCGGGCGTGTCGTCGCCCGGACCGCCGAACACGAGCGCACGGCGCTGGCGGCCGGCTTCGCGCCCCAACGGGAGCGCACGTTTTACGTTCGCTACGGCGACTGGTTCGCCTGGCTCTGCCTGGTTGTAGGCGTGGCGGCGCTGGCGCGCACCCTATGGCTGAACGCCGTGGAGGCCAGAACCGATGGAGACGTTTGAAGAACTGGAACGACGCTATAACGAGCTCCAGCAACGTGCGGCCGAACTCCGGAGCTATCTATGACCCTGCTCGCCTGAACCAGCAGCTCGCCGAAATCGACAAGACCCTCCACCAGCCCGACTTTTGGAATAACCCAGCCGAGGCACAAAAGGTCCTCCAGGAACGCAAGCGGTTGGAGCGCGGGTTGGAGATCGATCGCTCGCTCGAGCGCCAGTTCGCCGATCTGGCGGTTCTGGTGGAATGGGGCCACCAAGGGGAAAAAGTGGAAGGTGATTTCGCGCGCGAATTGAAGGCTCTCGAAGAGCGGCTGGACAACTTGGAGACCGAGGCCTTGCTCTCGGGCGCCCACGACCACCGCAACGCCATCGTTACCATCAACGCCGGCGCCGGCGGTACGGAGTCGCAGGACTGGGCCGAGATGCTTCTACGCATGTACCTGCGCTGGGCCGAGCGTCGCGGCTTCGCGACTTCCATCACCGACATCCAACCCGGGCAGGAGGCGGGGATCAAGTCCGTCACCTTCACTGTGCAGGGCGAGCATGCCTTTGGCTTGCTGACCAGCGAGATCGGCGTGCATCGGCTGGTGCGGATTTCGCCCTTCGACGCCGCGGCCCGCCGTCACACCTCCTTTGCCTCGGTCTTCGTCACGCCGGAGATTGACGACAAGATTGAGATTACCATTCGTCCGGAAGAGTTGCGCATCGACACCTATCGCTCGAGCGGCCACGGCGGCCAGCACGTCAACGTCACCGACTCCGCCGTTCGCATCACCCACCTTTCCACCGGCATCGTCGCCCAATGCCAGAACGAGCGCTCCCAGCACAAGAACCGCGAAGTGGCGATGAAAATCCTCCGTTCCCGCCTCTACCAGTATGAGATGGAAAAACGCCTGGAAGCCGCACGCAAGCTCGAAGAAACCAAAGCCGACATCAGTTTTGGCAGCCAGATTCGCTCCTATGTCTTGCATCCCTACCGTCTGGTGAAGGATGTGCGCACCAAGTATGAATCGGGCGATGTGGAGGCAGTGCTTGACGGCGCTCTCGATGCCCTCATCCGCGCCTACCTGATTGCGCGCCGCCAGGGCACGGTGCTGCCGCCCTACCCCCTCGAGGACGTGGGACCTGAGAAGAACTAGCCTCAACTGCAATTGACACTGCGGAGGGAGCTGTGCTAGTTTACGCGTTTTGTTCCGACATAAAATTTCGTCTTAACGGGGAGGGGAAAGCGGAATGACTGTTTCTGACCGGCGCTTTCTGTTCACCTCAGAATCGGTGACGGAAGGCCATCCGGATAAGATTGCCGACCAAATTTCTGACGTCATCCTGGATGCGGTTCTGGAGAAAGATCCACGCGGGCGTGTGGCCTGCGAAGCCTTGGTGACCACTGGTTTGGCCTTGGTGGCCGGCGAAATCACCACGACCGCCAGCCTCGACTATCCTACCCTGGCCCGCGACACCATCCGCTCCATCGGCTACACCGATGCTGCCTACGGCTTTGACGCCGACAGTTGCGCCGTCATCAGTTGCGTTAAGGAGCAGTCGCCTGACATTGCTCTTGGAGTCGACCCCGGCGGCGCCGGCGACCAGGGCTTGATGTTCGGCATGGCGTGCGACGAGACCCCGGAATTGATGCCGATGCCCATCCTCTTGGCTCATCGCCTCACTCGCCGCTTGGCTGAAGTCCGCCGCAACGGCACGCTCAAATTCTTGCGTCCGGACGGAAAGTCGCAGGTGACGGTCGAGTATGCCGGCGGGAAGCCCGTTCGCGCTGACACCGTGGTGGTTTCTGCCCAGCATCACGACACCGTCACCCCGCAGGAGCTCCGTGAAGGCATCATCGAAAGTGTCATCCGCGCCGTCATCCCCTCCGAGATGCTCGATCGGCAGACGAAGTTCTTCATCAATCCCACGGGCCGCTTTGTCATCGGCGGGCCCAAGGGGGACTGTGGCCTGACCGGCCGCAAGATCATCATGGACACCTATGGCGGCGCCGGCCACCACGGTGGCGGCTCGTTTTCGGGCAAGGACCCGAGCAAGGTGGACCGCTCGGCCTCCTATACGGCCCGCTATATTGCCAAGAACTTGGTCGCTGCTGG